>NZ_JAUBTS010000052.1:8146-52178 GCF_036705105.1 Microcoleus sp. B9-D4 | reverse complement strand
AGTCATTAGTCATTAGTCATTAGTCATTAGTCATTAGTCATTAGTCATTAGTCATTAGTCATTAGTCATTAGTCATTGGTTCGGTACAAGTTCATGTAAAATATTAACAACTAAGTAATCTTCCTTCTTCCTTCTTCCTTCTTCCTTCTTACTGACATCCGTTACATCCGTTACACAATCCGTTGCAGAACTTCCTTCGTATTATGAAAATTTTAATTGTTGAAGATGACCCGATGATGCAACTGGGATTAGAGCAAGTTTTAGCCGATTCCCCAGAAATAGAAATAGTAGGACAAGCAGAAGATGGCTATTTAGGCGTAGCAGCCGCACTGAAACTCAAACCTGATATTATTGTAATGGATATCGGTTTGCCACGGCTCGACGGCATAGCAGCGACGCAGCAAATTAAAGCACAACTCCCAGAAGTTCGAGTAGTAATGTTAACTTCTCACACTGCAGAAACTGAAATTATTGCTGCCCTTTCTAGTGGGGCTGATGCTTATTGTATTAAAGGTGCTTCTGTAGACAGGCTGTTAGCAGCGATTGCAGCCGCCGCAGAGGGGGCTACATATCTTGACCCTCAAATTGCCCGGACTGTCATCGAACACCTGAAACCCCCCATACCTGCCTCTACAACTACTTTTGGTCAGTTGTCGCAGCGGGAATTGGAGGTGTTAAAATTAATGGTGGAAGGTAACAGCAATCCTGAGATAGCAGCGGCGCTTTACTTGAGCCCAAATACTATTAAAACTCACGTTCGCGGTATTATGAATAAGTTGGCAGTGGATGACCGCGTGCAAGCCGCAGTTGTAGCGCTGAGAACTGGATTGGTGTAAAGAAGTCAGTAGTCAGTAGTCAGTAGTCATTAGTCAGTAGTTATTTGTTGTTTGTTACCAAGGCTTTTCTGCTACCAATGCCCCATGCCCAATTCCCAATTCCCAATTCCCAATTCCCAATTCCCAATTCCCAAAAAGTTTATGTCTGAATGGATAGAAATCGGTAAAATTGTAGCAGCTCAAGGTTTGGACGGGGAAGTGCGAGTCTATCCCGATTCGGATTTCCCGGAAAGGTTTATCGAAGCGGGGAAGCGGTGGATTTTGCGCCCTAACAAAAGTGAACCGGAACCGATCGAGTTTTTGGGCGGTCGCTACATTCCGGGCAAAGGGCTGTATGCTGTAGAGGTAGAGGGTGTGGAAGACCGCGATAGTGCTGAGGCGCTGCGGGGCTGTAAGTTGTTTGTTGAAAAGACCGATCGACCTTACCTCGAATCTGATGAGTTTTACGTCCAAGATTTGATCGGTATGGAAGTTTTTAACCAGTTAACCGGGGAAATCCTAGGCAAGGTAAGTGATATTATTCCCGCAGGTAACGACCTTTTAGAAGTAGAAACGAATCTAACGGCGCCAGAAACTGTCGCCGCAGAATTGGAAAAGCCAAAACAGCCTGAAACTCCCCAAGCCAACGCTGACCCCAGAAATACCCGCAAACCACGGAAAATTCGCGTTAAAGAGCCTAAATCCACAAAAATATTGATTCCTTTTGTGGAAGAGATTGTGCCAGTTGTTGACTTAGAACAAGGCAGAATTGAAATTGTGCCTCCTCCTGGTTTGTTGGAATAATATCATGTCCGGTCGAGGGACCGGAGATGATATTAGTTATTAACAATTCCCAATCCCCAATGCCAAATTCCCAATATTAATCATTTCCTCTATTTGTGTACCGCACTATCAAGTAACTGATGGAAAGCGCGAAAATTGCAGTCGCCAAACCAATCAAGTCGGCTGCGGTTTTTTTTTCCAGGTCAAGAATGATGATTTTTCGAGATACTGCTATCAAAGAAGTGACAATAACTAGCTCAACTTGAATTACGTGCTTTTTCAGATAAGCTGTAATATTTTCCAAGATTTCCAATGCAATTAAAACATTTAAAAATAACCCAAATATCACAAACAACGTGTCTTTTAAGAAACTATCAGTGTGATTTACCAATTCTTGTGCTAAAAAAATCACCAAATCGGCAACGCTGACGATAATTACCAAAATCATCGCCAGTGATAAAACTTTCGATATTATTACTTCTACACTTTCTGTAAAATGCAGAAAATTTTCATCATTGCTTAACTTCGCAATTTGCCTAAATATTTTTTTCAGCATACCAGTGATTTAGTCATCATTCTTGATGATTCTGTCATTTTTCGGTACGCTTTGCAAGCGCAAAACTCTCTGATTGCCTGGTTTTACGGGGCCACCCGGGCACTGGGGAAAAGGCGGCTCTCTTTGCCTGTTATATCTCAATACGGTTCAGTTAAGCTCGATCACCCTGGCGCCCCCCTTAAAAAGGGGGGACAAGAAATTACTCTTGCGTCCCCCAACAATCAGGGGGATGCGAGGGGGATCTCGCCCGGAATAAATAGTTTTAACCCAAGCGTATTGTGTTATATCTTATAGTTTTTCGTGTCAGCTAGGAATCGATCGCACGCGATGAACTCCTGCTTAATAAATTTTTGCCATAAAAAAACCTCAAACTATTGTCTAGCAATATTTTGAGGCTTTTAAGGCGCGGTGCGACCACTGAACTAACTATCTATTCTCAACATAGAATGATTGTTGACTCCCAGCTTGCTCCGACGCAATATAGAAGATAGCTAAAAATTTAGCTCGGGTGGTTTAGTAGCGACGAGAATTGCCACCGCGATCGTTGTTACCCCAGTTACCACCACCAGAATTGGAACCACGTTCTTCACGGGGTTTTGCTTTGTTGACTTTGAGGTCGCGACCCATCCACTCAGCACCGTCAAGAGCCTCAATGGCTGCGGCTTCTTCGGCTTCAGTAGACATTTCTACAAAAGCGAAGCCCCGCATCCGACCTGTTTCCCGGTCAGCAGGCAACTGAACGCGCTTTACTGTACCGTACTCTCCAAAAGTTTGGTTGAGGTGCTCCTGCGTTACTTCGTAGGATAAATTGCCGACATAGATTGACATTGAACATTCTCCAGAATCAGAGTGTGTAGAGATTTAAATCCGGAGGAACGCCGATCGAACGAACTGTACTGCCGAAAATAAAGCCTTGTAAAACCATTATAGCACCTATAGGTGCAAACTGCAATTGTCTGACTCAATTAATTAAAAAGAAGGCAGAAGGCATTCGCCAGAAGACATTCTCCCGAAGGAAAAACCCCCCATCAAGAAGCAACAACTCAGAATGAATAAATTTAATTTTCCTTGTTTCCGGGCTCTGGCGGGGAAACGCAGTTTTTAGGCTGCGTAATGGCATAACGATTTTAGCTTTTAGATCTGGGATTTGGGATTTAAGATTTATGTGTAGGGTATGTCCGGGTTCAAAATTGCTCGATCGAGAGAGGTTGTTATCCTAAAAACGGATACAAGCCCCGGACTCCTGTCGCCAAGAGTGCAAAATTTTAGACTCTTGTTCAAAATCCCAGATTCATCTGTGGAGTAAATCTTCAATCGTTCGACAGAGCGCGATTGACGCTCGCACTCGCCAAACATCAACCCGGTTCCTCCCCATGTCTAAAGCCCGCGGCTTCCCGCTCGTTCGGCGGTGATGTGTAACATCCCGTAGTTCGAGGGCAGCTCAAGAAGTGACGGCGAGGGTGGATTTTTGCCAATTAAATTCCTCAACTTCTGCGACAGTTTCTGCCCCAACCAGCACCAACTGCACCGCACAAGCTTTTAACTCAGGCTGTTTGGAATCTGGACAGCTTGCAGCATGAGTCATGGCATTGGCTTCAGCCCCTTGGGCCCACAGAGAACCCCAGTGCATCGGTACAAATAGCGTACCGGGCGCGATCGCCTTTGTGACTTTGGCAGGAAACTGCGCCTTGCCGCGGCGCGATCGAACTTCCAGCAAATCACCCTCCTTAATCTGCAATTTGGCAGCATCGCGGGGGTGAATTTCCAAAAACGGGTCGGGGTGCAATTGATTAATTTTCTCTGTTCTACCCGTCCGCGTCATCGTGTGCCAGTGTCCGTAAAGTCTCCCTGTCGTCAACACAAACGGATAATTCGGATCGGGAGGTTCTGCCAGTCCCCGCGAGTGATAGGCCGAAAATCTCGCCCGCGCGTCAGGAGTGTGAAAACGCCTGTCTGTATACAGCCGTTTCGCTTCGTTCGCTGGATGCACAGGCTCGTTTTCCCGGCAAGGCCACTGCTGGGGGCCTTGTTGGCGGATGTATTCGTGGCTCAGACCGGTCATGTCGCAAGGCTGGCCCCGCGTCAACTGCGCGTACTCTTTAAAAACCTCCGCACTGTTCTCGAAAGCAAAGAGTTGGGCAAAACCCAACCGCCGTCCCACTTCAGCGAAAATGCTCCAGTCGTCGCGGGCTTCCCCGGAGGGAGTGTCGAAACCGGGACAAAAGGTAACGCGGCGTTCGGAATTCGTCATTACTCCGGTTTTTTCGCTCCACTGCGTTGCCGGCAGCAGGATGTGAGCGTAGGCCGAGGTTTCAGTGGGATAGTAAGCTTCTTGATAAATAGTAAAGGGCGATCGCAGCAAAGCGGCTTTAGTGCGTTCCAAATCCGGCATACTCACCACCGGATTAGTAGCTGCAATCCATAGCAACTCGACATCGCCAGTTTCCAAACCAGTGATCATATCCCAAGCTGTGCGGCCTGGATTCGGGGAAATACTTCCCGGTGCGATTCCCCAAAACTCCTCGACTTGGGTTCTGTGTTCAGCATTTTTCACAAATCGGTAGCCTGGGAGCAAGTGAGACAGTCCTCCGGCTTCCCGCCCTCCCATCGCGTTTGGCTGGCCGGTGAGGGAAAACGGGCCGCATCCCGGTTTGCCGATTTGACCTGTCATCAAGTGCAAATTAATCAGCGATCGCACCTTTGCCGTGCCTTCCGACGACTGATTCATTCCCATCGACCACAGAGACAAAACGCGCTGCGACTGTTCCCAGTAGTTTGCCGCCGTTTCTAACTCGCTGACAGTAATGCCGCAGCGCGAGGCTACAAAATCCGGCGTGTAGCTGCTAACAACCTCAGCAAAAGCTGAAAAATTCGCCGTGCATTCTTCAATAAACTCAGAATCTATTGCTTGCCTGCGTAACAGCAAATATGCAATTCCATTAAGCAAATCTATATCCGTACCCGGTTTAATTGCTAAGTGCAAATCCGCCGCTTCCGCAGTCGGAGTCCGCCTTGGATCTACCACAATCATCTTGACATTTGGATGCTTTTTGTGGTATTTTGCTAATCGATTGAATACGATCGGATGGCATTCTGCTGTATTGCTGCCAATAATAAAAGCGCAATCTGTTAATTCTAAATCGTCGTAACAGCAAGGCGGCCCATCCGAGCCAAAGCTTTGAACGTATCCAGAGACGGCTGAAGACATGCACAAGCGAGAATTAGCATCAAAATTATTAGTACCCAGACAACCTTTCATTAGTTTCTGGGCAATATAATAATCTTCTGTTGCGAATTGACCCGAACCGTAAACGCACAAAGCATCGGGGCCGCTGGTGCTGCGAATTGTTTGGATGCGATTAACAATTGCATCGAGAGCTTCGTCCCAGCTAGCGCGGCGGAACGGTTGGTCGAGAGTATCTCGCATCATCGGATACAGTAGCCGATCGCTCCGAATGGACTCTGCTACGGTTGCTCCCTTAATACAAACCATCCCCTGACTCGATGGGTGATTGCGATCGCCCCGCACTTTCCAACTTTGTTTTTTGTCGGGAACAACTTCTAGACCGCAACCTACACCGCAGTATGGGCAAAGAGTTTTTATAGTTTCCATCTGGTGATTTTAGATGCTAATTTTTGAAAGCTAATGCGTAATTGGTAATTCGTTATTATAGTCGGAACTGAGGGCTCCTGCAAATAACCTGTGAATAATTACTTAGTTTCCGCATATATGCTTCTCAGAAATCGACAATACCCTGATTTCAAATTACCCGCTATCTTACTAAAAATCGCCCTTGCTCTGGCTTGTAGCCAGCTTCTGGCTGCTACTAAATCTTCCTCAAACAGAGGAAATTCCAACCTAACTCTTGTCACCCCCAAGGATGGGGGCTAGGAGGAATTTTTGCATAGCTCAAACAGCGCGTCGGTACTACTTTTTGCCTAGTTGTTGATAGCAAGGTGAGATTTAGTGCGGGAGTATTATGTCGCCTACTTCTGTGTTTTAACCTCAAATACGCCACCGTTAGTGGGGCTAAAGGTTACTTGGAACTCAGCAGTTTTTTCAGCGCCTGCTGTGGCATCGGCAGGAGTTTGCAAAACCGGCAGAGGAGTTTCTTTGAGGAAATCTTTAGCTGCTTTATTTGTGGGATCGAACTGTAGGATATCGCCGTTTTGTTTTACTTTGACCCGATAAGTCAAGCTTTCGGTAAATGTCGGAGTTGTTCTCCATTTTTGGTCGATTTGTGCATACAACTTCTGTCCGATCGCATCGAGTTCGGCTTGGTCAGAAATCTCTGATGTGGCAGTGGTGGCTGCATTTGCCGCGCCCGCGCTGGTAGCCGCGGCAGCGATGGGTGCAGGGCTAGCAGCAGCGATGGGTGCAGGGCTGGCATTCGGTGCAGGGCTGGCAGCAGCGATGGGTGCAGGGCTAGCAGCAGCGATGGGTGTTGGACTGGCAGCAGAAGCGATGGGTGCAGGGCTGGCAGCAGCGATGGGTGCAGGGCTAGCAGCAGCGATGGGTGCTGGACTAGGATTCGGTGCGATCGAACTTGCTGCGATTTGCGGGCTGGGGGGAGAACTCACAATCGCCCCGGCAGTCGGCGCCGGAGGTGCAGTTTCTTCTAGTTTCGCTTGCTTTAGCTGGCTGGAAACAACCGACATATTGACGGCAGCTAAAGTAAACATTGCTACGAACCACGAGGCTGCCAGGATGCCGCGTTTGATCGACGAGGCTTCTGAGGGTTCGGCAGCGTGAGACACAAAAGGTGCAGGTGCAAGAGGCCTGTCAGCAACCGCAGGCTTTTTGCTAGCAGGTAATGGCATCGGTAGCGCGACGGCTTCTGTCTCCGAGTCCGTTTCTTCACCTTCTTCGTGGTGGGCGTAGCGAGAAAACAGGAACTCCAAAGCAAAGTTACGCAGTTCGTAGTATTTCGGGTCTTCCATAATCCGTGTCCGGTTGCGGGGACGGCTGAACGGAATGTGCATATCTTCGCCGATGGAAGCTGCTGGCCCGTTGGTCATCATCACGATGCGATCGGCCAAAAACAAAGCCTCATCAATATCGTGAGTAATCATAATGACGGTAATTTTTTCCTTCCGCCAAATTTTCAGCAATTCTTCCTGCAACTCTTCCCGGGTAATCGGGTCTAGAGCTCCGAAAGGTTCGTCCAAAATCAACAGTTTGGGGCGAGTTGCCAGAGCTCTGGCGATCGCCACCCGCTGTTTCATCCCCCCGGACAATTGGCCCGGTCTTTTGTGACAAGCTTCGGTCAGCCCCACTAATTCCAAGTGTTCCTTGACGATCGTATTGTGTTCGTCTGCGGACTTTTCCGGGTAAACATTTTCAACGCCGAGGTGAATATTTTCAGTAGCCGTCAGCCAGGGTAGCAGGGAGTAGTTTTGAAACACCACCATGCGATCGGGGCCTGGTTCAGTAATCTGCGAACCTTCCAGGGCTACTTCTCCGTTTGTCGGGCCGTTGAATCCCGCGATCATATTCAGCAAAGTAGATTTGCCGCAGCCAGAGTGACCGATCAAACAAATAAATTCGCCTTCATTAATAGTCAGGTTTACACCGTCGAGAACGACGTAAGGGCCTTTAGGAGTTTCGTAGACTTTCGATACGTCTTTAATAGTAAGAAAGTCTTGCTTTGGCGTTTGAATTTTGGTTTTTTGGGGGGTTTTTAGAGTTTGCATATTTTCAGGATTTGGATTTGGGGTCGGGGAATTAGACATGACAACTTTCGATTGATAATTTAAAATTATGGAGTTAGGAAGCGGAAAATGTGGAGTCTTGTTTCCTGATTTCTGGCTCCTCATTCCCTCTTCCTATTTGCTGGTTATGCTGGCAGTTTGATGGAACATTGACTGCCTATTTGTTCAATTAAAATTTCTTCGATGCGGACGGCGCGCTTAATTTTGACATTGTGAAGATACTGGATCGGGTCGTCGAGATTAAACACAGTGCCGTCAAATAGCTCGATCGTCCGGCGATCTCTGGCAATATCCGGCAAACCCAATTCGCGCACTGCTTGACCAAAAACATCGGGCCGCAAAACTCGATCGACCACTTCCACCCAGTTTTTCGGGAACGGGATCAGTCCCCAGCGAGCCATCTGCGCCATCACCCACACCATTTCTAGGCGGTCTGGAAAATTGGTTTTGTCAACAGAGAACTGATTGAAATTGTAGAGCATTTCTGGTTCTGCCTCCGTACCGGAGTTGTACGGATCGATGAACCCTGGACGGATGTCTTTCGGATCGGCACCGATGTATTGTTCTTGGCTAATCAATCCTAGGACTTCTTCGCGGTTGCGCCGGTCATCGCAGTATTCGCAGGCTTCCAAAAGCGCTTTGACGAGGGCGAGGTGGGTTTGAGGATATTTCTGAGCCCAATCTTCGCTAACACCGAGAACTTTTTCGATGTGTCCGGGCAGAATATCGAGGGAACGGGCCATAACAAAACCCGTGCCGCTGTTGACTGCGTGGGAGTTCCAGGGGTCGCCTGAACAGTAACCGTCAATGTTGCCCGCTTTTAAATTCGATACCATCTGCGGGGGCGGAATCACGGTCAAGCCCACGTCGATGTCCGGGTCGATGCCGCCGGCGGCCAGCCAGTAGCGGAACAGCAGATTGTGCATGGAAGCGGAGTGTACCATGCCCAAGGTGTGAACTTTATCGGGAGTCTTGGCGATCGCAGCTTTGAAATCCTCTAATGTCCGAATGCCTTGTTTGTAGAGGTCTTTGTTGAAAACAATCGAATTGCCGTTGCGAGAAAGCGTCATGGCGCTACAGATGGGTACAGGGGCTTCACCGTCGAGCCCCAACAACATCCCGATCGGCATTCCTGCAACCATTTGCGCCGCGTCCAGCCGTCCTTCGGTGACTCCTTTGGCGATCGCTTTCCAGCTAGGTTCGCGGCTGAGAGTAACTTCTTCCAAGCCGTGGGCTTTGAAGAATCCTTTTTCTTTGGCTACTACTAAGGGGGCGCAGTCGGTGAGGGGAATAAAGCCGATGTCGAGGTTGATTTTTTCCAGGCCGTTGCGGGCGATGACAGCGGGTTGTTGTTTGGCCCTGCGCTGTTTGACCCGCTTTTGCTGGTTGAGGAAGTAAACCATTTCGTTACGCAGCGCGTAGTAACTCGGATGGTTGACAACTTCCATGCGTTTGCGGGGGCGGGGAATGTTCACTTCGAGGATTTGCCCGATTTGCGCTTCCGGGCCGTTGGTGAGCATCACAATGCGATCGCTCAGTAATAAAGCCTCATCCACGTCGTGAGTTACCATCACGCTGGTGACTTTACTTTCCTCGCAAATTTTCATCAACTGGTCTTGCAAACCGCCGCGAGTTAAAGCATCGAGGGCGCCGAAGGGTTCGTCTAGCAGCAGCAATTTCGGGCGAATCGCTAGGGCGCGGGCGATCGCAACTCTTTGTTTCATCCCCCCAGAAATTTCGCCTGGGCGTTTGTCGGCGGCGTGCCCGAGTCCGACCAATTTAATGTGGTGTTCGATCACCAACTCGCGATCTTCTTGAGAGTTGCCGCTGTAAATTTCATTTACTGCTAGGGCGATATTTTCGCGCACCGTCAGCCAAGGTAGCAGCGAGTAATTTTGAAACACCACCATTCTATCGGGGCCTGGATCGCGGACTTCCCGCCCTTCTAAAGTAATCCCGCCCTGACTTGCTTTGTCGAGGCCGGCGATGATATTTAGCAGCGTAGATTTGCCGCAGCCAGAGTGCCCAATTAAGGTGATGAATTCTCCCTTTTTAATTTTAAGTTCGATATTTTTAAGAGCGATGTATTGCTCTCCATTGGGCAAGTTAAATACGCGGTCAACGTGGTCTACTTCAACAAATACTGACATGGCAATTTTAGGTTAGTTTGTAATTTTTAGATGCTGATTATTAATTTGCCAAACAGGCCAAACAGGCCAAACAGGGCATTGGGCATTGGGCCTATATAATTAGGGGCGCTTCCTAATAACTAATCACCAACCACTAATCGCCCATTCCCCATTCCCCATTTCCCATTCCCCATTCCCAAATCCTATTTTTGTTCTTCAGGAACAACTTTGGAAGCAATGAAACCAACGATTCTGTCTAAAATCAAACCGACGATTCCTACATAAAGCACTGCTAGAATCACTGCACTGAGTCGAGAACTGTTGTAAGCGTCCCAGATGAAGAAGCCGATGCCGACGCCGCCGACTAACATTTCCGCAGCTACGATCGCCAGCCAAGACAAACCGATGCCAATTCTCAAGCCAGTGAAGATGTAAGGAACAGAAGAGGGAAGCAGGATTTTCCAGAAGTATTTTTGGTTAGGGAGGCGCAAGACGCGGGCGACGTTTCTGTAGTCTTGGGGTATTTGTTGAACGCCTACTGTGGTGTTAATTAGAATCGGCCAAATTGCGGTAATTAAGATTACGAAGAGTGCTGAAACTTCGTTAGCTTTCATCCCCATGCCTTCAAAGGGATTGAACTGTTGAAATACAGCCAGGGCGATCGGCAGCCAAGCCAGGGGCGGGATAGTTCTGAATACTTGAAACAGAGGATCTAAAGCATCGAACATTAAGGAGTTTGTGCCGATGAGGATTCCTAAACTGATGCCTAGAACTGCTGCCAAAGTAAAGCCGATCGCCACCCGCTGCAAGCTAGCCAAAATTTGCCAGAACAAGCCTTTGTCTGTACCGCCGTTGTCGAAGAACGGATTGATAATCAGATTCCAGGTTTCTTGGACAGCTTTGATTGGTCCCGGCAAGCTGGACTCTGGACTGTGGCAGAGGATTTGCCAGATTATGAGCAAAACTGTAATTGCTACCAGCGGGCGGATGATTTTTCGGCGGTTTTTTTGAACGTGATCCAGAACGAAATTTACTGGATTTTTGCTTTTAGTAACAGCGAGGTTTGTTGCCATTTTTCTTTTTGCAGTATTGTGAATAATCGATTATTTGTAGATACTTTGAACAGAGTTCAGCAGGCTAGATCCGTCGAACGCACGCTCCGTTTCCCTCTGTCCAACACCATCACTTTTAGGGGTTTGTCAACTGTCAGCAGTCAACTGTTAACAGTCAACTGTCAACTGTTAACCAACTAATTATGCTTTTTTGATTGCCAGACCCTTCAGATATTCTTCTGGTTTTTCTGGGTCAAACTTCACGCCGTCAAAGAAGGTTTCGACACCGCGAGAAGTGGTAGTAGGAATTTGGGCGGCGGGAACGCCAAGTGCTGTCGCTGCTGCTTTCCAAATATCTTCGCGGTTAACTTTATCAACGGTTGCTTTGATGTCGGTAGTTGCCGGGATATAACCCCAGCGAATATTTTCAGCTAAGAACCAAGCATCGTGACTCTTGTAGGGATAAGAAGCATTATCAGCCCAGAATTTCATCGCCACTGGGCTGGCAGCTTCAATGCGGCCGGTACCGTAGTCAATTTGACCTTTAGAGCGACCGATAATATCTGCTACTGGCACTTTTAACCACTTATCTTGAGAGATAATTTGGCACATCTCATCCTGATTTTCTGCCTTATCGCACCACTGCTGGGCTTCCAGTACGGCCATTGTTATTGCTTTAGCAGCTTTGGGGTTTTTCTCAACCCAATCTCCTCTTAAAGCTAAAGCTTTTTCTGGGTGGTCTTTCCAAAGTTCTCCGGTTACTAAGGCGGTGTATCCTACCTTTTGAGTAACTAGCTGAGCATTCCAAGGTTCCCCGACGCAAAAGGCTTCCATGCTGCCAGATTTCATGTTCGCTACCATTTGCGGCGGCGGTATGGGAATCACGGAAACATCTGTATCTGGATTAATACCGCCGGCTGCTAGCCAGTAGCGCATCCACAAGTCGTGGGTACCGCCGGGAAAAGTTATAGCAACAGGAAGGTTTTGGCCAAAAGCTGCTTTCAGGGGTGCGCTGTCTGTACCTACTTTTAAATCTAGGTATTTTTTGCTGATCGAAATTGCCTGACCGTTAGTATTTAACCGCGCCAGAATGTTCATCGGCACTGGCTGATTGCCTTTGGTAATAGTGCCTAATGTCATGTGGTAAGGCATCGGGGATAAAATGTGGGCTCCGTCAATGCCGCCTTTGTCGGAACCGAGTTCTAAGTTGTCGCGAGTAACTGGCCAAGATGCTTGTTTGGTAACTTGTACGTCTTTCATGCCGTACTTGGCAAATAACCCTTTTTCTTGGGCGATGATTAAGGGTGCTGCGTCGGTGAGGGCGATGAATCCGAGTTTGGCTGCGGTAACTTCTGGGGCGTCGGCGGGGTTGATGTTGACTGCTGGGGTGGCGCTGGGTGATGCGCCGTCGGCGGCGGGGGTGGCACTTCCGTTAGATGGGGTGGAACTGGAACTGCAACCGTGGGCTAGGAGGGTGCCGGCTGCTGTTGCTCCAGCGGTGATGATGAATTTTCTTCTAGAAAGGTTGCTCATTTGTCTTGAATTGTTGTTGTACTTTGAGATGGTGGAAATGTGAGATGTGAGATCAATTCCGGTTGCACCGGAATGATTGTTGACTGTTGACTGTTGACTGTTGACTGTTAACTGTTAACTGTTAACTGTTTACTGTTGACTGTGAAATGGCACAATCTGGTTTTTCCCGATCGCATTTCCCAATGTCAGATTAGGCGTCGATGGTCACTCTGCCGATCGCCCGCGCGCTGCAAGTTAAAATGAACCCTGGTTCTAAGTCTGCCGCCGCGTCTGGTTTGCTGTCGTAGACTGTTTGGCCTTCTAGGAGTTTCTGCTGGCAAGTGCCGCAGCTTCCCGACCGGCAATTGCTGTCAAGTTCGACCCCGGCCCGTTCGGCAACATCGAGAATGAACTCATCTTCGCTGCAAGCAACTTCTTTGCCCGATCGAGCGAAAATGACAGTAGATGTCTGAGGTTTGGCTGCCGAGACTGCCGTTTCGCCCTCCTCCACCGTCAATTGCAGTTGCCGGTTTAGCAAAGCTACAGGGGATGTAGTCTCTTTGGGAACTGCCCCAAACTGCTCGACTAACAGTTGATGCAGCAGCGGTTTCAGGTCTTCGCAAGGGATGCCTTTTTGGACGCAAGCACCCAAATGAGCGTCTTTGCCAACTGTGCCTCCCATGTAAATGTCTACACCTTCGAGGGTTTTGCCGTTCTTGCGAACTTTTGTTCCCATCAAACCAATGTCTGCTACCTGGGGTTGACCGCAGGAATTGGGGCAACCCGTCCAGTGAATTCTGACCGGTTTGGGTACTGAAAGTTCGGCTTCGAGTTCCTCAATCATTGCCACGGATCGGCTTTTGGTTTCGATGAGGGCGAAGTTGCAAAACTTAGCGCCGGTGCAGGAAACCAAGGCTCGTGTCAGCGGTGCGGGCTCGATGGAAAAACGCTGCAACAGCGGTTCTTTGACCAGCGATTCAATCCGCGAGTCGGGAACGTTGGGAATAATCACGTTTTCTTCCACAGTGAGCCTGAGCTCGCCGCTGCCGTAAACCTCGGCAATTCTGGCCAAATCGAACAAATCCGATGCCTGTAGGCGTCCGACGGGAACGTGGAGCCCTACATAGTTGAGCCCTGATTGTTTTTGGGCGTAGATGCCGATGTGGTCGCGTTTGTCCCAGGTGATTTCATCTTTGGGCGCGGCAGCGGGCAAAGTGCGCCCTAATTCTTGTTCGACTTCGGCTCGGAATTTTTCGATTCCGAGTTCGTCAATCAGCCACATCAGCCGCGATTTTTGGCGGTTTGCTCTTGGGCCTTGATCGCGAAACACAGTTAAAATTGATCTGCACAAATCTACAACGTCGCTGGGACTTGCCCATGCGTTGAGAGGAATTGCAGCGTCGCAGCGTTTGGCGGAGAAGAAACCCCCGACTAAAACGTTAAAGCCGATGTTGCCGTCTTTGTAAGCGGGTACGAAGGCGATGTCGTTGATTTCTGCGTGGACTGAGTTGTCGCGGCAGCCTGCGATCGCAATATTAAACTTTCTCGGCAAATTTGAAAACGCGGGGTTGCCTTCGCCGTTGTTCGTAATCATGTCTTGGACTTGGTTCGCCAGTTCCCGCGTATCTATCAGTTCGTCGGCGTCCAAGCCCGCGACTGGGGAACCCGTGATGTTACGCACGTTGTCCATGCCAGACTGGATGCTGGTCATGCCCGCTTCTTTGAGGCGGCGGAAGATGTCGGGTACGTCTTCGATGCGAATTCCGCGCAATTGCAGGTTTTGTCTGGTGGTGATGTCGGCGCTGCCGTCGTCGCCGTAGCGTTGGACGATTTCTGCTAGCGTTCTGGTTTGATTGCTAGTAATGATGCCGTTGGGCAAGCGCAGCCGCATCATGAATTTGCCGGGAGTTACTGGCCGAAAGAAGATGCCGAGCCATTTGAGGCGGTGCTCGCGATCGATTTCGTCCATTGCTTCCCAGCCGATTGCGGCGAAGTGGTCGAGTTCGGCTGTTAATGCTAAGCCATCTTTTTCGGCTTTGAGTTTTTCAAACTTGTTCAGGCTCGCTTGGGCTTTGGGTTCTACTGTTTGGGTCATCGGTTTACCCTCGCTGCTGGCTTGTGTGGGGAGGTATTGACTTGGAGCATAAAGTGTGTGTTTCCTGCTAACCTTAGTGATTGTATGGATTTAAAACTGTATATTTAGTTACTAGATGGAATTTCTTTTAAGCATGGTTGGTCTTCTGTAAACTTGAGCTTGACTGGGCGCTGGCTCGAACGTGGCAAAACTATTTATGGTTATAGTTGCTACCGATGATTCGGTCGATCGCTGCGTTTCGATGCACCTTAGTTATGAGCTAATGTAAAGCCCATGATTGTAAATATTCGTAGCTATTTTTACAAAATATTGAGTTTTATGAATATTTCGCATACAGCCCATGCGTTTTATACATGGGAAATGGGTAAAGACGCCCACAAAACCGAAAAATCTCTCTAAATCTTTAGATTTAGGAGGGGAGAGGGGGATATGGGAATATCTAAGGCTCGCGAATTAAATAATTTACACTCTTGAAAGTGGGGACTAGGGGTTGGGCACTCTTAGCCCGTTCTTTCTGGACGGGCGGGACGCCCATCCCACAAGAGCCATCACGCATTGTAAGTTATTTAATTCTCATTGCTAAGATTAATTTTGTGACTGCGATCGCAGACTTAAAACGAGATCGTCACAACATTCAAGCGGTCGCTGTCACACAGTTTGCCTCAAAAAATCACATTGTGTGCTATGCCAGCGTCACTCTTGATTTTCCAAGAACGAGAGATTATATAAGTATCGAATTCAGGGAATGTCTCATGTTTTTAGTTCAACTTATCCCCGGCGCTATTTCCGAAATGCTTGCCTCTGTTAGCGATACGGGTTGTTTGACTTTAGCCGATCGCTACGGCTTGATGGCCGCTGTTTTGGACGACTCTCTCGACGATGAATACAGACATTCGATCAACCGCCTGCTGCGTTCTGTGATTAAGGGGAGAGTCAAGATAGTCAACGAACTGTCGGCGATATATTAACAGCATTTAAAAATTTGATTGATTTATGCAGCGCATAAGAGTGCAGAAACCACCTGCCGAGTTAGAAGGAACCCACGATGCCTGCAGCGGATGTAGGGCAGGAAGTTGATTGGGTGTTCTAAAAACGTGCGATCGCTCTTGCCGTATGATTTTTTTTGATTCTCCAATTCTCGCTTTGTGCGGCACTTACAGAAAAAGTGCTGATTCATGAGAGCCTGTTGGGTTGAACGCTGATGGTAAAAGTAGTAAAATTGTTGTGCGCGATCGGCATTTGAGGAGTTGGAGGAATGAAGTCCTCCCAACCAACGTAATTATAATTATTAGACATCTCCAGCAAAGCCTGTCTTGAACAGGCAGGATGCCTGTTCCACAATAATTATTGGAGAGGTATATTGAACCGGGCTGGCGATGAAAGACAATGTATGAAAATTATTAATCAAACAATCGAATTATTAATAGAATCCGGCATCGGCATCTACAACATCACGCCCACTTTTGTCAAAATTAATTGGTAATTGATAAAAAATCAATTAAGTCGCTCGGCAGGAAAAAATAATAATATCTTGTAGAGGCGGGTACCGCCTATATCTCGACTAGCAGGCAGTTTATTGCTGTTCTCAACCGCCCAAACCCAGTAGTCGGTTTATTTGCACCTACAGGACTTACGCAGCCCCGCTATAATACTGTGCCTGCGTAAGTCCTATATAACAATCCTAAATGAGTTGTGTAATTCTTGTAGGGGCAAACCCCCCGTGGTTGCCCCGCCTTGGGTGGGGTAGGCACTCTTAGCACTACCCCTAGATATTTTTACAAGTGATGCGAGGATTGCTATATTTAGTTACTGGCATTGGTTGGGTGTTTTAAGCAATCTATTTAATATGATGCAATTGGCCGACCAAACCTTTAGCAAAACTTTAAGAAATTCGGCCTGAAGGTATGATTTACTAAAAATTAAAAACAGTCGATCGATCAGACTGGACAATTTAACAATGATTCCCAGGGAGCATTTTATGAAATCCATTGCTAAAAACAGCATCCACTGGACTTACTCAGTGGCTATTTTCTGTACCCTTTTCGCACTACAGCAACAAAAAGCTACAGCAGCAACGCTATCTAACGGCTGGAATTATGCGATCGATTCCTTCAACGACGGCGTGACAGGGCCCCAAATCGGCGGCGGGGAATTTGAATTTTACGGCATCGCCATCAAAGAAACATCAGATACAGCTTTTATCGCCATCAATTCTAATCTAAGTTTAGCAGGATATGCCGACCCACTAGCTCAAAGAGGCAACATCAACTACGGCGATTTATTCTTCAATTTTTCCGGTCAAAACTTCAATACAGCTAACGCAAACGGCAGCTTGTTTGGTATCCGCTTTGCCGAAGGAAATGACTCCGGCGTGGCGACAACAGGCGTTTACAGTAACGTTACCGCTAAAAACGTCACCCAAATCAACTCTGGCTTTAGCAATTTAAATCAATTCAATACGGTAGTTGCATCTCAAGGCGGAACCCCGTCTATGGGAGATTTATCTGCCACTGACCCCTACTTTGAACAAACAGGAAACTCGACTATTCTCAACTCAATAGCTACTGGTACAAAAGTAGGAGAAATTAATGTTTTAACGCCAGCAACTTTGAACGCTCTCGGTCTTGATTTCGCTCAGTTTAATGCCGTAGGTTCTCAAACAATCGGATTCAGTGTTAATAAATCCTCAATGCCTTCGGGGAACTATATTGCTAACTTTTTGGCGGAGTGCGCTAACGATGCGATCGCTATTCAAGGCTCATTTGAACAAGGCTCTGCTGAACCAGTACCAGAACCTGCTACTATCTTCGGTACTTTAGTAGGATTGAGCTTTTTAGGTATTGGCGCAGCAAAACGAAAAATTAAGTGCAAGATTTCCTAAGTTAGGTTGGGTGTGCATTAAGTACCTTACGAATAGCTGTTATGCACACCTTACTAATAGGCGTAGTGCCTCACAAATTGCCAACATTAGAGTAGATTATGGAGAGATAAAATGCGCCCAAACATTCCCATCTGGCCCTGCAACTTGATTGACATAACTGTAGGGATACATCAACTTTCTCCCCTCAGTATCGCTGTAACCAGTGAGTGCATTTCCCCAAGGATCTTGCACGATATAACCCTGAGAATTGTAGCCAATTACAGTAAGAATGTGACCGGCCGCAGTAAAATCTCCGGCTAAAACTACTGGCCGCCGATTCAGCAATTCCGATCGCACCTGGCCCCACGTGCGAGTCGTACTAAAACTCGTCTTAAACCCGTAGGCCTGAATCAGCGCCGAAAGCACGCTGTGATCCGTTTGAGAACCCTGGCCGGCATAGTCGAAACACCACTGCAACAACTCATCCTCCAACTGTCCGCCCCACTGAGAACGAAGGCCGTAATAATAAAGCACCATTGCGATCGAAGTTACGTTGCAAGTAGACCAGTCAAAACGCGGATTGTCCCGCTGCGAAAAATACGGCACGTTCAATTCCACATTGTTCGGAACCGGATCGAAAATTTTATCTCCCCGCTTGAACTGAACAAAACTAGGAAAAACATAACCTGTATTGCCAAAATTCGGCAGTTCTTCAGTCAGGGAAACTTTCAGGTGAGATCCTTCCGCACCGTAGCTGTTCACGCCGTAAACTCGACCTAAAGGCAGCGGAGTTTTCTCGGTACTGCTCAGGCTAGCAGCATCTACCGGCCGTTTTTTAAACACAGTTGCTTGCAGAATTGTCATCGTCAAAGCATCCGGGTCAAAGGGAACTTCTTTGCCGTCTTTTTTAATTTTAACGTCCTGCCAATAAATAAATCCGATATTGCCGAAACCGGGAATAGATTCGGCGAGAGTTACTCGGAAATGTCCCAAAATGCAGGCATAACCAGTAATGGCATAGGTAGTGCCTAAAAGTAGGTCAGCCATTTGATCGGCAGGCAGTTTCGATGAATCTTCGGGTTTAGCTTTAATCTGAGTTGTTTGAGTTACCAAAAGTTGAGCGCTGACGTTGCTATTCGGTACGTCAGCCAGGTTAAATTTTAGGATTTGAGTACCTTTGGCCAACTGAACGTCGGGTTCATAAAAATAGCCAAAAGTGCCGATCGGCCAAATTGCTGAATCCAGAACCACCTTGAGATGCCCGTCAATAAATCCGTATTTGCTAACCGCCAAAGTCTGGCCTGCTTTGACAACAACTTTTTGCTGATTGTTGAGCCGGGAAGAATCAAGGGGAGCTACCTTAAACAAAGTGTCAGAAAGTATCTTTAAAGTCAAACCTCGTCCGACAGTTAGCGGATCGGAAGTTACGGTAATGTAAATTATTTGGCTGCCAGTAACGTTGCCTTTGCTGTCAGTTGCCCGCAACCTGAGCCACCGAGCTCCCGCTATGCTAAATCCTTTAGACAAATTAACTTGCCAAGTGCTGGCCTCTTGGTTTAGCGTGACGCTTAGGGGAAATTTATCCTCAGCTATCACCTCAATTTTTGCTGCTTTTTCTCGGTCAAAAGTACCCCGAAGGACTATCGGCTGATTTACTAAAACTTCTGACGGCCCTTGATAAGTTAAATTCACAGCGGGATTAAAAGATTTGCCACCGCGGCTGAATTGCACAAAATCGGGATAAATGAAACCTGTATTGCCAAATTGCGGCAAATTTTCGGTCAGCGAGACTTTAATGTGGCTTTGTTCGATCGAGAATCCGGCAATTCCGTAAATCATTCCCGCCGGCAAGGTAATTTTTTCTTCGGGTGGCAGGCTAGCCGCATTTACCGGGCGCTTTTTAAACACAGTTGTTTTGATGATTGTCATCGTAACTGCATTTCTATCATACTCAATTCCCCTCCCGTCTCGCAAAATTTGGACGTGCAGCCAGTACAGAAATCCCGAAGTTCCTAAGTTAGGAACTGCCCGAGCAAAAGCGACTCGGAAATGGTTTTCTACGCTTGCGTAGCCGAGAAGATTGAAAGTTTCTCCTGGGTTAAATTGTAATTTCTGAGTTGGGCCTAAAGTTCCAGAATCTGCGGGGGTGAACTTTAACCAGGTCTTTTTTATCACCCACAGTAACTGCATTCCAGGCGGCGGGGTCGGCAACTCGGCGCGATCGAATATGAGAATTTTTGCGCCTTTGGTTATAAGTACGTGTTTTTCGTAGAAAAAGCCAGAGGTTCCCACCGGAGGAATTGGATTATTTAGTTGAACATTCAGATGTCCATCTTCTAACTCGTAGTCCCTAATTTGATAAATTTTACCGGCTGGTATTTCCGCTTTTTGCAGGTTGTTAAGATTGCTTGCGGGCAGTGTTCCGACTTTGAATGCGGTATCTCTGAGAGTAATTAACGTAAAAAACTGAGCGGGTGATTGAGAAGCAGGATTAACTTTGATGTTAATTGTTTGTTGGCCGATAACTTTGCCCGTCTTATCGCTTGCCCTCACCTGCAGTGTGCGAGTTCCGGCGCTATCGAATCCTTTTTCTAAACTGATGTTCCAAATGCCTCTAGAGAGATTTCTCCCTACATTCAGGGCATTGGAGCCTTCTGTTGCTGAAATCGCTGCCACTAGATTTTTGTCAAAAGTGCCAAGTAACACAGCGGGTCTATTGACCTCAATTTCTCGCGGGCCTAAGTAACTCAAAATAATGTTGTTGGTTGTCATTATATATCCCTCTACCTACTTAGTTATTCAGCTAAAGCAAGGATAACTTCTGATTTTATCAAACACAATGACCCGAACCAGGAAAAAATCGCCCTTAGATTCAGCCTACGGGCGGTTAATGCCTTTTCCAGCATAAGTTTTTAATTATTGGCGGGAGTTGCCCCACAAATCTAACTTTAGACGTACAAAAAGCACCTTAACCGAATATATGCCTGGTTAAGCGGATTTGTGGTGCAAGTTTTAAGGGAAGGAATTTAGTGCGAGTCGGTTGTTTCCCCCTGAACCCTTGACCCCTCACTGGCTGAGTCAATCGATTGCGCGATTTTAGATTTTAGATTTTAGATTTTAGATTTTAGAATTGAAGGATTGACCCGACGGATGAATGCGGGGGCTTGTATCCTGGATGCTTTCGGTCAGGACTTAGTACGATCGCGAATTAAATAACTTACAATTTTAATTGTTATCGTGGGATGGGCGGGACGCCCATCCTTTTTGGACGGGCGGGACGCCCATCCCACTTTCAAGAGTGGAAGTTATTTAATTCTCATTCCTTACTAAAAAAAACCGGTTCCTACGACAATATTGCGTATAGCAACGAGGCATCTAGGAAGAAACCGGGTTTTTAGCCGTTTGGTGCGTGCAGGAGTGTTAGTGCGATCGACTAAAATTCGACTAAACTATGGTGACGAGAATATCTTGAGCGTGAGTGTCAACTTTCATGGTTTCCCCTTCATAAACCTGAATGATTTTGCCGGTACCGTCGATGACGAAAGTAACGCGCTTGGCATAATCGCCTTTCTCGACATCGTAAGCTTTGGTAATCGTGCCATCAACATCTGCTAATAGCTGGAAAGGTAAACCGTATTTTTCTGTGAACTTTTGGTGCGATTCTTCGTTGTCGCGGCTGACACCGAGAACTACTATATCTTTGCCCTTGTATTCTTCATGGGCTGCTTTGAAGCTTTGGGCTTGTCTGGTGCAGCCGGGGGTGTCATCTTTGGGGTAGAAATACAAGATTACGGTTTTACCTGCGAATTCGGAGAGGGAGACGGTGTTGCCGTTGGTGTCTTTGGCGGTAAACTGAGGGGCGGCGCACCCAACTGGTAATGTCATAGTTTTGTTTCCCTTGGGATTTACCAACCTATTTTAGTTGATTTTGTGCTGCTACCGTCAATGTTTTGAATGCGAGGTTCGGGATTGAGTTCATCCCAAGGAAAATTTGCGCTTGGAAATAGTTCGATTGGGCGATTTTCTGCGTTGACTTGCGGGCGATCGCGTGTTAGATTATCGGCGTGTTCTCCTGATTGGCCGACTCGATGAAAATTAATTTAGCAAATAATATATGATTGATTTCTACACTGTGATTATCAGAAAAAGTGCTGATTATTGGGTTTGTTTGTGTTTAGAAAATGGAGTGGTGGGACAAGGCAATACTCCCGAACAATCTATTGATAAACTCAAACAAGCTATTGAGTCATTTTCCGAAGTCTATGAATCCGAGTCTGATGTTTATCTCAGCCCTCTTTCTATTAATGAGTTACACGAATTTCTGACTTTAGAAGATGCGGAAGCTTCAGATACTTATGAATTCAGGAAAGTTTATGCCTAAAATAATTAGACTTACAGGACTTACGCAGGGGCCAGAAACCGGGTTTTTTTACGAAAATACTGAATTACAACCCGCAGATTTAGTAAAAAACCCGGTTTCTTTGGTAGAAGTGCGTCCAGGACTGGATTTAACTAGCATTCTTATACAACAGGCCGCGAACAGGGAGCGACAACCGGTAATCCCTCAGTTTCTCGCTGTGCAACTTCAAAGTTTAATTCTAATAGAAACTTTAAGGGGTCTTGGTTGGCTTTGATACCGTAGGCTTTGCAAACGAGTTGGTCTAATTGGGCGTGGAGTTTGGCGAGTTGGCTGGCAGGTTCATTAAAAAACTCGTTGTATAATTGGGTAATACCACACTGTTTGCGCTCCATATACTCTGTACGATAGTCATGGAGAACCTGCATAGCTGCTCGAATTTCACTTTTGGTTTTTTCTGGGCAATTTTGGGGAAAGGGAAAGGTTTCAAAACAGGTGTTGTGAGTGTAAGAAATATCTGCTTTAAGTGTTGATTTTTGTGCGTGCATCCAAATCTGATGAGTGCTAGATGTGAGTATTCCCAAAATATAAAAGTCGTCGCAGGTAACAACTCGCGTTCTAGCATTAGGTAGCCATTCAATAGGACAAGGAAGAAAAATTGCCCATTTCGATGTCTGAGTAACTGCAAAGTATTGAGAAACCGATTTTAGGGCTTGACGCATTGCGGGTCTTCGTTCTCCAAATTGCCACCAGTATTTTTGATAAACCTTTCTACGATTCAAATCTCTTTCTGGTTTCACTCTCATTTTAACCCATTGAAAAGGCTGGACATATTCACTTGCCTCTTCAATACTCATGTCATTAAAGTCGATAATCAAATTTTTTAGACCTCTGTAAGGGTTGGCTACGAGGTCATTACCTTCTAGAAAAGGACGAATTACTTCCCGATTTTTGGGATTTACTTTATTCCATACTTCAGCTTGCTCCAAGGACACAATAAAGCCCGTACCTACAGGAGTTATACCTGCAAAACATCGATTCAAATTTGTCTTCAGTCGCACTGCTTGGGTAACATCAACTTCAGCTTTTAGAGAAGAGTTAATGTTTGAGACAATTGTGTGATCGATACGGTAGGTTAATTCTTGAGCATCAGAGGTTTTGAGCCAGTTGATAATGCTAATATGTACTTTAGCTTCACCAGACCAAGGTTGTGTGGAGATGGCATCGTAAATGCAGCCGCCATTTTGGGCAATGTAATCTAGGGCAGCTTTACGACTTTTACCCTGAGAAATGGAATTGGTGGCGACTAAACCAGCGCGGCAATTTTCTCCTAAATGTTGATGGGCAAGACGGAACCAATAGGTGCAAAAATCCACAGAATCTTTTACTTCAGGAAATTTAGCAAAGATGCGATCAATATATTCATCACCCAAAACCAAGCGCATCTGCTTACCACCCAAAAAGGGAGGATTTCCAATAATTACATTAACTTGTTCCCACTCGCAAAACAGAGCATCATCACAGCGGATATTGCGATCGAGATTATCGAGCGGCAATGCTTGCTCTAGTTCCAGTGCCAGGTTCAACTGTACAACATTGAGCAACTGGTTTTCTTCATCTAAAGCTAACTTTTTGGCAAGCATCAGCGTCACTTTTGCCAATTCCACGGCAAAGGGTTTGATGTCAATGCCGTAAAACTGGCTTGTCTTCACCAGCGACATCGTACCAATGGCATTAGCAGCACGAGAGAAATTTTCATGAATCTTGGTTAGCAATTGTGCCTCTAGTCGCTTCAGTTCCCGATAAGCAACATACAGAAAATTGCCGCTACCGCAAGCTGGGTCTAGAACTTTGAAATCCAGTAATTCTTGCCGCAGTGCCAACAAATCTTTGAGCGTCTTCGCAGCTTCAATCCGTTCTCGCCACGGGCGTATAATGGTAGGCAAAACCACTTTTTGAATATCGGCCTCGCTGGTATAGTGCGCTCCCAAGGCATGACGTTCCTCTTTGCCCATACTGGACTCAAACAACGCACCAAAAATCGCAGGTTCTACCTTTGACCACCGTTCCTTTGCTGCTTCCAATAGCAGATCGATTTCGCTGCGAGTCAGGGCGATGGGTTCCACAACTGAGAAGATGCCGCCATTAAAATAGGATACATCTCGATAGCGGCTGTCTTTAGGTGCGGGGCGATCGCTCCCCATTTGCCGAAACAATCCCCCAATTAAATCGTAGGAACTGACTCGGTTCATCTGACAATCACCTAAAAACTCGGTGAATAAACCGCGCGGCAACAAATCGATATCTTCAGCAAACAATGCTACTACACATTGAAGGATAAACCTTTGAGCCGTTTCTACTTTTTCGCCGCGCTCTACTAAGCGATTAAAAACTAGAGCAACTTTATCAGCCGCTGTTCGCGTTACATCAATTTGGTTGTTATTGAATAAAGGCTGGCGATTTTCGGGGAAAAGAAAGTTTAAGGCTGTGAAGCGATCGGGTAACTCTTCCAGATTTACGCGGTCTACCGGTTCCCGCAGTTGCAAATCGAAGTCATAAATCCAAAATTCATCAAAGTTGCAAAGAACCACGTATTTAGGACGCTGCGGCACTAGCTCAAGCCAGTATTCAAAGGCTTGCTGATAGTGTTTTTCCAGTTTTTCGCCCCGTTTTTTCATCTCCAGCAACAACCTGGGCCGCCACAGCAAATCGGCAAATTTCGTAGTTTTGCCTTTCGCCTTTACTCGAAATTCTAGTTCGGCTCCCGCTTCCTTGTAGCCTAGATGACCGAAGGCTTGAAACAGGCGATCGCAAAATACTTGAGCTTCGCCCTTTTCGTCTCCCTTCAAAGTACGAACGTATTCAATAAACCTGTTGATATTATTCAGTGTATCGGTCATAATAAGTATAAAATTAGGATCGATAGGGTGAATCAGCCCGCTCGGATATCTGTAACAATTAAAAATATAGTACCTGTTCAGAGGTTTTTTGAATGACTTTTATCCCATCCGAAGCGTTTAAATCTATTAGTTATCCCGATCGCACTGTCAAAAGAGCCGATCGCGCCGTCCGCTGTTCCCCTTTTCAATTACACTTCTTCCAGACCATCCGCGATAACAGTGTTTTCCTAACTGCGATCACCTCAAATTCCGGTGTCGAAAGCGGCTACACCCGATCGCCCGTATCCGAACTCGTAGCCGAAAACTCCCTACTGTGGCTGATCCAAGTCGGCGTACTGCGGCGGGAAGTAGACGGACAAGGGATTACCGACAGTTTTCGCCTGACCCCCCTGGGCCGCCAACTCGTGGAAAAATGGGAACAGGAAGGACAGGGAGTGCCGGATGCTTCATTGTGCGATCGTATGGGAAATGCCGTTAGCCGCGGGTTGGGACTGTTTCTTTAAGCGTTTATTGCTTGTCCTAGTCCGACAGTCCGACAGGGAATGAATTCCCTGTCTCATAGGAAAAGTCGGTTAAAACCGACTGCAAGTCTCTATTTAACTCGATGTTGAGTTTTGCATTGCACGTTAATCAACCTCCTCAGTCCTCTTGCAGAGGACTTGTGCTATGAGACAGGGATTTCAATCCCTGTCGGACTCGCCGTCAAACGAGTTAGACCGCGATCGCACCATAGCAGTTTTTGAAGAACCGGGCGATCGCATCCCCGTTCCCACCTTTGCCGAATCCTTTAATCTCACCGTGGGTCAAATGTTCAGTTGGCTGACTGAGTAGCGCTACCTCGATTTAGGAATGATTTAACCGCAGAGGGCGCAGAGGGCGCAGAGGAAGAGAAGAGAGAGAACTCTACGGATTTGGTTTGATCGAATGTGCGGTCGATCGCTTATACTAAAATATCTGGTTGTCAGCTCTTCAATGACGAGAGATGACTAAAGTTGTCACTACAAACTTAATTATGATTATTTAACCGGACTTGATATCATCTTTCAAATAACCGCTAACTACTAACAACTAACTACATAAAAAGTTTGTCAAAAATGGAAGCTAAATCTTACAAAGACACGGTAAACCTGCCCAAAACCAAGTTTGATATGCGCGCCAACGCCGTCAAACGGGAACCAGAATTGCAACAATTTTGGGCAGATCAAGAAATCTACGATCGCCTTTCGGAAAATAACCCAGGCGACTTGTTCATCCTCCACGACGGCCCGCCCTACGCTAACGGACAACTCCACATCGGCCACGCCCTCAACAAAATCCTCAAAGATTTTATCAACCGCTACCAAATGCTGCGCGGCAAAAAAGTCCGGTACGTTCCCGGTTGGGATTGTCATGGATTGCCGATCGAACTTAAAGTATTGCAGAACATGAAATCGGAGGAGCGGCTAAATCTTACGCCGATCGAACTCCGCCGCAAAGCCTCCGCCTTCGCGCAGCAAACAATGGAACAGCAGCGCGAATCCTTCCAGCGCTACGGCGTTTGGGGCGACTGGCAACACCCGTATTTAACTCTGAAACCCGAATACGAAGCTGCCCAAATCGGCGTTTTCGGTCAAATGGTGCTCAAAGGCTACATCTACCGCGGCTTCAAACCGGTTCACTGGAGTCCGAGCTCGAAAACAGCCCTCGCCGAAGCGGAATTGGAATATCCCGAAGGCCACACGTCGCGCAGCATCTACGTGGGCTTTCATGTGAGAAAATTGTCAAAATCTTTGCAGTCGAAGCTCAAACGCTATATGCCGAGCCTCTGGGCAGCGATTTGGACGACTACCCCCTGGACGATTCCGGCAAACTTGGCGATCGCAGTTAATCCCGAACTGACTTATGCGGTGGTGGAACCGCCGGCAAATTCCCACATCGCACAACAATTTATCTTAGTAGCTGTCGATGCGGTCGATCGGCTGTCGGCAACTTTTAACACTGAATTAAAAATACTTGCCACCTTCAAAGGCAAAGAATTAGAAGGTTGCAGCTACAAACACCCGCTGTTCGATCGCGAAAGTCCAATTGTTGCCGGCGGCGACTACATTACCGCCGATTCTGGTACGGGATTGGTGCACACTGCACCCGGCCACGGACAAGAAGACTTTATAGTAGGGAAACGCTGCGGTTTGCCAGTTTTAACACCCGTAGATGAAAACGGAAATTTCACTGCAGAAGCCGGACAGTTCGCAGGTTTAAATGTCCTCGGAAACGGCAATGCCGCAGTGATTGATGCCCTTGCCGAAGCAAATTGTTTGATTAAAGAGGAAAGTTACGCTCACTCTTATCCTTACGATTGGCGCACGAAAAAGCCGACCATTTTTCGGGCGACGGAACAGTGGTTTGCCTCCGTTGAAGGGTTCCGCGATGAAGCCCTAAAAGCGATCGCCGAGGTCAATTGGATTCCCGCCCAAGGGGAAAATCGAATCACTGCAATGGTAAGCGATCGATCGGATTGGTGTATTTCTCGCCAGCGGACTTGGGGCGTTCCCATTCCCGTATTCTACGACGAAGAAACCAACGAACCGCTGCTGAATCAAGAAACGATCGCCCACGTGCAAGCCATCTTTGCCGAACGCGGTTCGGATGCTTGGTGGGAATTGTCGATCACCGAATTACTGCCGGAATCTTACCGCAATAACGGCCGCACTTACCGCAAAGGAACCGACACGATGGATGTGTGGTTTGACTCGGGTTCTTCCTGGGCCGCAGTTGCCAAAGGTCGATCGGAATTAAACTATCCGGCTGATATCTATTTGGAAGGTTCAGACCAACACCGCGGCTGGTTTCAATCCAGCTTGCTGACCAGTGTAGCAACTAACGGTGTTGCTCCTTACAAAACAGTTTTGACTCACGGTTTTGTGCTCGATGAAAAAGGCCGGAAAATGAGCAAATCTGAAGAAAATGTCGTCGATCCGGCAGTCGTAATTAAGGAATATGGAGCCGATGTTTTGCGGTTGTGGGTGTCTTCGGTAGACTACTCGGCAGACGTGCCGTTGGGGAAAAATATTCTTAAACAGCAATCGGATGTTTACCGCAAAATTCGCAATACAGCTAAGTTTTTGCTGGGCAATTTGCACGACTTCGACCCGGCAAAAGATGCCGTTGCTTACGAGGAATTGCCGGAACTCGATCGCTATATGCTGCACAGAATGGGCGAAGTTTTTGCGGAAGTCCAAGATGCTTTTGAAAGCTTCCAATTTTCCCGATTCTTCCAAACTGTGCAGAATTTCTGCACGGTGGATTTATCGAATTTTTACTTGGATATTGCCAAAGACAGACTTTACATCAGCGCGACAGATACCCTTCGCCGCCGCAGTTGTCAGACGGTGATTGCCATTGCTGTGGAGAATTTAGCACGGGCGATCGCACCTGTTTTGTGTCACATGGCTGAGGATATTTGGCAGTACCTTCCCTATCCGACTCCGTACAAGTCCGTGTTTGAAGCCGGCTGGGTGCAAATTGATGCTTCATGGCACAATCCAGAATTGGCTACTCGCTGGCAGTATTTGCGACAAGTGCGCGGCGAAGTTAACAAGGTTTTGGAAAAAGCCCGGATTGAAAAGGCGATCGGTTCTTCTTTGGAAGCTAAGGTTTTATTGTACGTTCCCGATGTTGAGAAAAGAGAGCAATTGCAAGCTTTCAATCCCAGCAGCGAAGAATTGGTGGATTATGTGCGATCGCAAAATTCAGTCATAGAGTTAGCCGCAGAGGAGAAAGCAAAAGCAGCACAAGATCGACAGGAAGAACAAGCAGCTAAAGTTGCCAAAGTCTTGACAGAAAATACAATTTATGTTGAGCCGAAAACGATCGCACAAAAGAGCGATCGACCTTCTCAGATAGTAGAGTATTCTGTCCCTGAACTGTCGGCCTCAGATTCGCAGCCAATCTTCGATCAAGCCGCCGAGTTTGTGGCTAATTTGCCTGAATACGCGGGAAAGTTTTTCACAGAATACCAACAAGCGCTGGTAACACTTGGGCTGTTAGCCTCTGTGTTGATAACGGGCAGAGTAACGCTGGCGATTTTGGATACGATGAATCAGATTCCGATGTTGGGAGGCCTCTTTGAAGTCATCGGCATCTTATTTACAATCTGGTTTGCTTTCCGTCACTTGCTGTTTGCCGCCAACCGTCAAGAAATTGCACAACAAATTGATTTCCTGACAGCAGATGTGGTGGGCAGGAGTACAGCGCTTGTACTTGCAGAAACAAAGGCGATCGTCCTCGCACCGGCATTAGATACAGCGCTTGTGCTTGTAGAAACAGGGGCGATCGTACAAACAGAAACAGCCCCAGCCGAAAAAGTGTTTGTAGAAACACCCGAAATCCCGCAAGCAGAATTAGTTGCGATCGAGCCCAAACCAGAAATTCCTGCTGACATAGCTGCACGGCACCATTCTACAATGACCGGCAACGGTGTAGACGAACTGCGGTATTTGTTCATTACTTCGGAAGTGGAACTGGTAGAATCGAATGCAATCCTGCAAGAATTGCCGTACAGTTATCAGTCTCCAGAGTTGGCGATTGGTGTAGTCAAAGCAGACGGGGAAAAGTGCGATCGTTGCTGGAATTACTCGACTCACGTCGGAGAGTCGATCGAACATCCGCTAATTTGCGAACGCTGCGTTTCAGCAGTAGACAACAAATTCTAACCGTATGATGTACACCGCACACCGCTGTAACTGTCATTGCGAGCTATACGCGAAGCAATCGCAGACTCGATGATTGCTTCACTATCTACTCGTTACCAGGCAGGAGCCTGGTAACGCAGATCCGGAGGCTCTGCCTCCATCTTCCCAGCCGAGGCAGAGCCTCGCTTATATGGGTTCCAAGGCAGAGCCTTGGAACCAGTTAAATCAATCAAACAATGAGTGGGATGGGCTTTGAGCAGCGTCCCGAATATACTATTTATTAAAAAAACGGCAGACGATTTCACCAGGGTTGTTTTGTCCAAACGCCAAAACTGTTCCATCTTTCTTAACTGTAGTGCGATCGCGGCAATTGTATACTTCTAGAGGCTTTTTCACTCCATCAACACTCAGAATTACTCTGTATTCCCAATAATTTTTTGCACTGCGTTTGATATCGACAATGCAAATCTCGCGTCCTCGATCATTGCGGCATACAGAGGCGTCAGCAGGAAGCGCTGCCCAGCAAAAAAATATTAATAGCAAAAAGTAGCAAACACATTTCATCATCTGCTATCTATTCCACTGCATAACCCGTATACTGCCGCATAAAGGGCGGCTGAAACCCCCAAACAATATCCTCTTTTGGAACTCCGGCTATTACTAAATCTTCAGCAATATCATCTTCAGTGGCATTCCATTGAAGCCAAATTTTCCCGCCCTTGATATCAATGTGAATGCTACAGTGATGCACCCTAGTCTGCTTGTCCCAGCCCACATAAAAGATTTGGTAATGATCTCGTTCTGTATCAAGAATTGTTTCGACTTCAATGTCTCCGTGAGCAGGTTTGCGCTTGCCGTAATCCAGTAACATTTGCTGCACAATTTGCCGATATTTGATTAATTTTTCCATTCTACAATAACCTCAACTGCTGTATCATAAACAATCATTTTTACCTGATTTTATTCGATCCTTGCTTTCGGGAAATCTAGTTGAAAGAATTCTTCATAAGTTATTAACGGCACCGCCAAGTACAAAATGCGATCTGGTGCTTTTTCTTTGAGTGCGGCTCGATAATTAATGAACTGCCCCAATGCCCTGTGAAATTCCGAGATTGCCGACGATTTTGCCAAAAAAATTTTGACTTCAACGGCAATTTTTTCGCCTTGCCTTTCTGCAGCAATCAGCCTTTCTGCTCCCAGATCTATCGACATATCTACACCGCCCACACTAATAGGGAACGGATCGTGGGTAATATGCCAGCCTTCTTTTTGCAAAGCTGTTTTGACAACTTCATGAAAAACATCTCTGGCAGACATAAGATATCGATAACTAACTTACTTATTCCTATCTTACCTTTTTTGATAACCAACTGGCAGTATTTTGCAAGCGACTTAGTAATTGGGCGCGCCCTCAAGTCGCGACATCATAAGATAGCTGAACCATACCAGAACTGTATGTCTGACATCCAGTTAACTGCAAAGCTGTAGTATTTATGGGATTAGTAAATAAAGGAATTCCCTCGCCCAAAATAATCGGGTGCACCGAGAGAATCACTTCGTCAACAAAACTTTGATTCAGGAAATCGTGAATCAGCAGAGAACCTCCCACCAACCAAATATTTTTGCCCTCAAGCAAGCGCAACTCCTTGACAAAACCCTCTAAATCTGTTACCACTTCGACATCCGAAGTTGCTTGAAAATCTAGATTTTTCGTAAAAACATAACTCTTTTTTTCCTGGTACGGGTACTCGCCAAAAGTTAGAACTTGTTCGTAAGTTTTCCGACCCAGGAGAACCGTATCGATGCTATCTAAGAATTTAGTATAGCCGTAATTTTGGTCTGTAAAGAGCCAGTCAATATCGCCATTCGATCGGGCGATATAACCGTCCAGACTAGATGCAATGAATAGTACAATTTTACGCATGGCAACACCGAGGTTTGTGGAATGATTGGGGTGATCATCGCCCCAACTTTAATTTTAAATGATTTAGTGTCCTGACGGTAGCTGGATTTCGATACCCACTTGGTCTCTCGGTAGTCTTGATTTTATTGTGACAGGATTTTTCGCTGGGTGGGGAGTTGTTCGCGCGTCACAATCAAAGAAACCGGGTTTTTTTTTGTTTCTGCGCTGTAACGAATTCTTCTCGCAAAAACCCGGTTGCTGGCCTACGCATCACAATTATAATAAAATAACGATTAAAAGAGGAAAGCCAATGGTGACGAGCCTGAATGTGTATACGGCACTGCTGCAATAGGATCTCGAAGTTGAGGGAGAAATTGAGTTCGAGACTCTAGTTGAAATCGCCTTGCGCGAATACATTCAACGCCCGAAACAGCCACAGAATCTCGAACTTAGCTTTGGAGAATCTCTAGCGTGCATTTCGTGAAAAATATCAACTGCACAAACTGGGTTTAAATCCTGATGAAAGTTGGGGAGAAGTTCGCGATCGAACTTTTGCAGGACGCGAGGTAATCTTTGAATGACGCTGCATTATTTACTCGATGCTAACACGATCTCCGAAATAACGGTGGCAATTCCTCCAACCCCAACCCCGCCAAATCCAATTCTGTCTGGCCTTCATCAGCGGCTTTGTAGATTAACTGCAATAAGTGCGCTCTCGTCATGCCCTTTGTCTCTGAGTAGTCTTCATTTTATTGTGACCGAAATTTTTGGATCGAGGCGAGAAACCGGGTTTCTATGAATTTTTTGGTTGGGTGACGAGAAATATCGAGAGAAACCCGGTTTCTGAGATTCACGCATGGGGCGAGAAACCCGGTTTCTACAAGCTTTTACTTGGGGAACGATAAATACACAAAAAAACCGGGTTTCTCAGGTTTGTTTTACCAACAGATGACAAAGGGTGATACGCTGGGGATAGAAAGTTATTTGTTTATGAACCAAATTAAACGTGTTGCCATAGTGGGAGGAACCCACGGAAACGAACTCACAGGAATTTACCTCGTGAAGAAATTCGATCGCGCGCCAGAGTTAATTGGGCGATCGACTTTTGAAACAATCGCCCTGCTAGCCAATCCCAAAGCTTGCGAAATCGGGACACGCTACATCGATATCGACCTCAACCGCTGCTTTAGAAAACAAGATTTAGAAAATCCCCATCTGTCCAGCTATGAAGCGCTACGGGCGAAAGAAATCTACCGCCTTTTGAGCGCAAAAAGCACTCATCTGCCCAACTTAATTATCGATTTGCACAGCACCACATCCAACATGGGGCTAACATTTATTCTTGCCAGCCATCATCCATTTAACCTGCAACTAGCAGCTTATTTAACCTCTGTGTATCCCCACCTCAAGGTACTCGCTTCGGCAACCAAGAATCATGATAGTCCTTTGCTGCGATCGCTTTCCGAATTAGGTGGTACGCTGGAAGTTGGTGCAGTGCCGCAAGGCGTCTTGGATGCCTCTTTATTTCAGCAAACTGAGCAAGTTGTCGGCACGATATTAGACTGCGTAGAAGCCTACAATCAAGGCACAATGCCTGCTGCAAAAAATCCCCTGACTATTTATCACACCATTGGGGCGATCGACTATCCCAGAAACGAGAACAGAGAAATTCAGGCAATGATTCATCCTCATCTGCAATCCAGAGATTATCAAGCCCTGAATCCCGGTGATCCGATGTTTTTGACCTTTGATGGTGAGTCAGTATTGTCTGAAGGTAAATCAACCGTATATCCAATTTTTATTAACGAGGCTGCTTATTATGAAAAAGGAATTGCCATGTGTTTTACTCAAAAGCAAATAGTTAGTCTTGAGTAGAAAATTAAAAATTATTCTTGAGAATTTTCAGGTGACAAAAACTCCTCTTTAGAAGCCGTAGTAAAAGAACGCAATTCCTTCCATATTTCCAAAGTGATAATACAGGTAATCAGCCACACCAAACCAGCCGTATAACCAGCAATAACATCGGTAGGCCAATGAACTCCTAGGTAAAGCCGGCTCAAACCAATAGCAGCAATTAATACAACGGTCAAACTGTAAATAGACCAGCGCTGCTTGGGAAAGCGTTCACCCAAAAAATATCCTAGCAAACCGTAAATAACCATTGAAGTCATCGCGTGTCCGCTAGGAAAACTGTAAAAGCGAACGTCAACAACGCGCTCCCAAAGTTGAGGTCGAGCGCGGGCAAAAAGTTTTTTTAACAGTAAATTTAAACCGATCGCTCCCCCAGCCGCGAGCGCAATAGTTGCACCTTCCGAGCGGTGATTGCGCGCTAGCAAAACAATACCCAAGCTCAGACAAATCACTAGCAGCAACTTTGGTTCGCCCAAAAAGGTAAAGCCCAGCATTATTTGATCGCGCAACGGAGTGTGCAATTGCCTCAGAGCTAGTAAAATAGAGGTATCGAAAGCGTAACTTTCTTTTTCCAACACCTCTTCGGCAATGGTGGCAAATCCCCACATCGCCAAAGCAGCAACAGCAAGCCCGGCCAGCCGAATTATCGAAATTAGCGATCGAATTTTAGAACCCATTCTTGAACTAATTAAAATTTTAAAATTTCCAACTCAAAATAATACAACAAATATAGGAAACGAAAACGCCTTACCCATCGTCTAGATTCTTGCTCCCCTCTATTCTGAATCATTAATTGATTTTTCACTACCCACCTCAGCTTTTACATCCAACGGGCGAATGACTATACTATCAAAAAAATACATTTCTGCAATTTTGTTGACCTTGGGGTTGACAAGTCTGTCTAGCTGTGCTAATTACAGCGGAGTAAGTGCCCCGATCGCCGAAGCCCACACGATCGCCCAGCGTCTCGTTTCGACCGCAGTCGCGCAAAAGCCGAACAACCCGCAATTCGGCCAGCCGATCGACTGTACCCTAGGCAAAGACTGTTTTGTATTGCTGTATTTCGATCGAGAACCCGGCCCCACCGCCGTCGATTTTGGCTGCGGGCGCCAAACCTACGACGGCCACGACGGCACAGACTTTGCCATTCCCGACGCCAAAGCAATGGCAAAAGGAGTTCCAGTTATTGCCTCCGCTGCAGGCAAAGTTTTGCGAGCACGAGATGGTGTGGTCGATCGGCGTTTACAAAACGATACAGAAAAAGCCAACATCGCAGGCACAGAATGCGGCAACGGCATGGTAATCGACCACGGCGCAGGCTGGGAAGCCCAATACTGCCACCTCCGCAAAGGCAGCGTTGCCGTCAAACCGGGTACGCAGGTAGAAAAAGGCACAGTTTTGGGCATGGTGGGAAACTCTGGGATGGCATCTTTCCCCCACGTACACGTAACTTTTCGCTATCAAGGTAAACCCGTAGATCCCTTTGTCGGCCCCGACGCGAAGGTAGGCTGCAACATCGCCCGCAATCCCATTTGGGACAAGCCTCTAGACTATATTTCCACAGGTTTAATTCGGGCCGGTTTTGCCAATAAGCCGCCCGATATCAACGCTGTCTGGGAAGGACAATTTTCAGAGACTCAACTCCCTGCAAACAGTCCAGCTTTGTTGTTTTGGGTGCAAAGTTACGGAGTGCTCAAGGGCGATCGCGAACAATACAAATTATTTGCCCCCAACGGCACAACCATCGCCGATCAGACCAATGAAATTAAAGCCCCCAGCCGTACTTGGTTGGGTTATGTCGGCAAAAGAAACAGTACAAATTCTCCTCTGATTCCCGGAGTTTGGCGGGCCGAATACCGGTTGACGCGGGGCGATCGAGTTTTGACAGAAGTCAAGCGAGAAGTTGAGTTGCGTTAGTGGCTAAGTTACTCATACCAAATTCCTTTGAAAACGAGCATCAAATATGTTAAAATAAAAACAATATTTTTTCATTTTTGATGGTCAAGTTTTCCTTGCCTCCTAATAAAAATGTCATACAGCCAATTTACCAACCTAGAAATGATTGAAACCAACTTTGGCATAACCATTGCTGACAAAGTTGGTATTTTTGCCGATTTACCAGAAGCCGAGTATAGCGAGCTTCTCAGCCAAACTCTGCAAGAAAACATTTCTTTGGCTTTAGCAATTAATACCGAAAAAGCTCGCTCAGAATTAATTGTCACACCTATTTTAGTAGAAGTTAGAAAGCAGTTTAAGTATCAAATTAGCTTTTTTTCCGGCAAAGAGTTTAATGTAGATTTAGAAAAAGGATTAACTGGTTTCTGTGACTTTCTGATTAGTCGTTCTCCCGAACAACTGCTAATAAAAGCCCCGGTTGTCGCCTTGGTTGAAGCGAAAAATGATAATATCCAAGCTGGACTTCCACAATGTATGGCAGAAATGATTGCAGCTCAAATCTTTAATGAAAGAAGAAACAATAATATTTCCGAAATATATGGGGTGGTCACAACAGGGACAAATTGGAAATTTTTACGGCTTAGCAATCAAATTATGGAAGTCGATCTAAATGATTATTTCATTGATAATATTAGTCAAATTATTGGGATTTTAAAATATTTAATAAATGCGGCGAACCTCTGAAAGTCAAACTATCTTGAAACGCATCTGCGTTTATCTGCGGTTTTCCGATTAAAGATTTATGCAATAAGTCTATAATTTTTACACTATCGCAAATTATACCGGACAATATAGCTGTCATCAGCTTATTGTCGCCGGCTCGATCACGTTGGGAAGAATGCTTTGGATGTTGACAATTTAGGGCAAATTGTTCCAAGCTTGAGCCACAATGTCGCTCAGCCATAGCCTCTGAGCAAAATCGAGCAGATTGTCGTCGGCGAGTACCTCAGCTTTCAATTCATCCAAAGACTGAGATCGCGATCGAGCTATTTGAATCACGCCCGCGATCGCCGACGCCACCAATTCTTCATTCAGCGGCTGCTGTCGCAAAGCAATCATTTCTTGAGGATTCGTAGGAATGGGATAATTCATAGAAGTGCATACCGAAAGGAGTAGATATTCAGCCAGTGCGGGCCAACCGAGAGCAAGAGCGATCGAAAACCTAAAAATCTGAGAACATTGTAAACTTATTTAAAACTCAATAAGTATTCGGGAGTATAGCCTACTTTGCTCCCTTGTCAACTCCCCCATCTTTATTAATTTATTCAGAATTGAGAGCCTAATCATGCAAGAAATTCTTTATCTAGAAGTCCCGACACCGGATACAGCAGCCGTCTGCACTTGGTTGCAGCACGAATTCGATCCCGAAATTGGAGAAAAAATTATTACTGCTGACGGCTTTCGCCTGCTTTCACCTGCCACAACAGCCGAGGTTCTCAAGTCTGGAACTCAAAATGTCAATCCAAAACCCGCCTTCGCTGACACCAATTCAGGAAACCAAAATTGGCGATCGACAGAACTTTCCACCTTTGTCTGGTCACTGCAACGCACCACTTATTTAAAAGTCTTTCGTCTAGAAGAGGCGCCTGCGGGAGAAAGAAAATTCCTGGAAGCTCTGAATCTTGCGGTGAGAAACAAGTTTCCCGATCGCTACCGGGAACCCCCTGTCATAGACCTCTCCAAACAGTCAATTTTTGACGCTCTTGCCCCCTATTACCCCTTGACGGTCAAATACTTCCAAAAAATGCCTCAAGGCGAATACGACCTCAAGCGCGTCTACTGGTGGGAACAGCGTTGGCGCGAAGGCACTCGCAATCCTCAAACGCCAAAACAAGTAGTGTTTTTGAAGGAAGAGGGAACAGGGAAGAAGGAAGAAGACACGATTTTGGTGTCTGATGCTGGCGATACTTTTTACGACTTAATTTATATTGGCGGGGCCTTGGGAGTGATTCACGCCGCAGTCATGGCGAGATTGGGCTACCGCGTGCTGCTAGTTGAACGAATGCCTTTCGGGCGGATGAATCGCGAGTGGAATATTTCGCGGGACGAAATTCAAAGCTTAATTGATTTGGGTTTATTTACTGCTGCGGAAATCGAAACTTTGATTGCCAGAGAATACAAAGATGGCTACAACAAGTTTTTTGATGCTAACAATCCGCCCGTTGCTAAAGCGCCAGTTCTGCACACACCCAAGGTACTCAATGTAGCGCTGGATGGAGAGAAATTGCTGAATTTAGCAGGAGTTAAGCTAACAGAAGCTGGTGGAGAAATCTGGGACGAAACTGAGTTTATCAGAGCCGATGTTGAAGCGGAAAAAGTAGTAGTTCAGGGTCGCCACTTGCCGACAAAAGCCGATCGCACTGCATTAGGACGGTTGCTGGTGGATGCAATGGGTTCGGCTTCTCCCATCGCTTGGCAATTGAACGAAGGGCGGACTTTTGACAGCGTTTGTCCGACAGTGGGAGCCGTCATCGACGGAGGATTTGAGCCGGGAGTATGGGACTCCGAGTACGGAGATGTGCTGTACACTCACGGGGACATTTCCCGCGGCCGCCAGCTCATCTGGGAGTTGTTTCCCGGTGCCGGCACAGAACTGACAGTTTATCTATTTCACTACCACCAAGTACATCCAGAGAATCCAGGTTCTTTGCTGGAAATGTACGAGGATTTTTTCGCAATTTTGCCGGAATACCGCCGCTGCGATGTCGATAAATTGGTGTGGAAAAAACCGACCTTTGGTTATATTCCGGGGCATTTTAGCAGCAACAGCGGCGATCGCTCCGTGGCGATTGATCGCCTAATCTCGATCGGCGACGCAGCATCCTTGCAATCTCCCCTCGTTTTCACCGGCTTCGGCTCCCTCGTCCGCAATCTTTTCCGCTTAACAGACCTTTTGGATACAGCTTTAAAGCATAATTTGTTGACGGCAAATCACTTAAACCAAATTCGCGCCTACCAGAGCAACGTTTCAGTAACTTGGCTATTTTCTAAAGGCATGATGGTTCCTACCGGAAGCAGTTTGCCACCCCAAAGAATTAATTCAATTCTTAATACCTTTTTCGGTATTTTGGCAGCACAAAAACTCATCGTAGCCGAAACTTTTATTAAAGACAGAACCGACTGGCTAACTTTCAATCGACTGGCGATCGAAGCAGCCGGAAAAAACCCTTCTCTCCTCTTATGGATTTTAGATTTTGTCACCTTGGGGGATATTTGGCGCTGGCTGGGAAGTTACTTGAATTTTACTCTGCTGGCTTTGGCCAGTTTGCTGTTCGGATGGCTTCCCAGCTTCGCCCGTAGGGTACAGCCTTGGTTGGAACCCCGATATCCGGCTGTTTGGCTGTGGCTGTTGGCTACCAGCTATGCTCTCACCTACGGCATGGGAAAGGGGAGACAAGAGTGTTGAGTTTTGAGTTAAAACTCAAAACTAGCAACTCTCATATCCAATCCGTTAGCATCGGAATAGTAAATTGGAGTTCACTGTTGACTGTTCACTGTTGACTGTTCACTGTTGACTGTTCACTGTTGACTGTCAACCGTCAACCGTCAACCGTCAACATCACCTGACGGTGTTACCGGAAATGATATCCGTTCGCTATCGAAAACTCGGCAATTCAATTTCAGCTAACGATCGACGTTTTTTAGAAGCCCGCAGCGGACTGGCAATCAAGCTCAGCCAGTCTGGTTGGGGGACTGCTGTAGGTTTTGCCACACTCGATCGCACTTCTTGAATGCCAAAGGTTTCCACAGAGTTCAAAATTTGAAAAGCCCTAGCCAATTCTTGGGCCTCCACTTTGGTAGCAGTTTCGGGTTCAGACTCAGCCATCGGCAGTTCAGGTTCCGCAACCGGTTCGGCCGAGTCAGTTGCCGGCTCATCAGGCTGGTAGGTTTCGCTCTTTTGCAATTGAATGCCGGATACTTCGGCTAATTTGTTGAGTTCGAGATTGGCTGGGGATTCAGGCTCGATCGCCTCAACAGCAGCGGCTACCTCTGGAAGCTCTTCTGGTTCCGACCAAGGTTGGACAGGGGAAGCGTTGAAGGCTGGCGGCACCGGCATCTGAGAGCTTTTGACCGCCGCGAGCAAAGATTCTAATTGTGCGCTGGCGGTGTCCAGATTATTGTCAGGCGGATCGATCTTCGGCGACTTTACCTGCGGCCTGTCCAAACTTCTTTCCAAGGCAGCTTTGAATTGCAGAGTGTGGCGCTGCTGGCGGTGCAAGCGGGCTCGCAATTCCCTGCAAATATTTTCTGTGGCTACTAACTGGTGTAACTGTTCGTTGTAGCGCTGCACAGTAGACGCACATTCTCGCTCAACAGTCGCTAGCCTGACTTGGCTGGTTGCCAACTGACTTCTTAAACTTTCGACTAAAATTTCTTGACTTTGGAGGGTTTGATGGGAAACTTCCACTTTGCCAAACAGCCGCGTCAATTGTTCTTGAGTCTTTTCGAGTTCTGCAGTCCGCTGTTCTAGCAAAGTTTCGCGATTCTGCAAGGTTTTTTGGGACTCTTCGAGAGCTGTTTCTAGTTGGGCGATGCGCTGTAAAAGGTCGCGGTTGCATTCGTGCAGCGCTTGCATAAGGGTGACTGGGGTCGATCCTTTGCCCTTGGCCTGTTCGGCATTCCCAAGCAGATTTTTTAGATTCTCTGACATCGGGGGCGAGCCCGCCTCAGTCGGCTGTGTCGGAGATTGCGAATTTTTTGTTTCCGGTTTTGTGGGAATTGCATCTACGCTGATGGCGTTGGGAAAATCTACTGTTTGCCAGTCTTCTTCTGGCTGTTGGGGCACCGTTGCGGGAGTGTCTGTCGCATCGGGGGTGATCGGCTCAAAACCCCCAGTAGCAGCAAAATCTGACTGAAATGGTTCGGTATCGGATGGAACAGCAGGGTGCGGTTGGTGCTGATGGGCTCGAAGATCAGCTTCTGACATGGCTTTTTATCCCAATACTCACAGGGTCTCAGATACAGTCTATCCTTAGAGATTCTACAGAAGGAAGCCCCTCAGTGATAGTTTTTGGCATTTTTCCGGTTTTTTGCGACAATAACCTCTGAATCGAGTCGCGCGATCGAGCTACAACCCGAACTCAAATTAAGGCGTAAGATGCGCCTGTGAGCACCCTACAAATGTGAGTTTTTCGCCCAGAGTCCTATTAAAATAATTTTTCCCGATGTCTAACGCACTGTTTCGGCATCCGTGCGATCGCCTAAGCTTTAACAACTGAAAAATGTTTGTCAATGATTGCTGGAACTTCTGCCGGTGCAATGCGACTGTAGCGAGTTTTGTCCGGCATCACAACTATATTTGGGCCTGCTTTACACTGTTTGAGACATCCGGTTCCCTGTACTGTCACTTGGTCTTCTAAACCGCGCGCATTCAAAGCATTTTCTAAAGCTTTACAGACTCCTCCAGCGCCCCGCTTCAGGCAGTCTGATTTTTGACATACTAATATTTTGGTTTGGGTTTTTGCCGTAGCTTTTACAGTTTGAGGTGCTGTGGGAGAGCTGACTTGGGTTTTGCCTATCGCGCGATCGTCCGATGTCAATACTGCAACAGGCCCCTTGGTGGAGTCGAGCAGTTCTGGCGATCGATCATTGTGACCCTGAGCCAGCTTGAGGCTGCGAGCTTTAAGTTTTATTTTACCGTTTTTCAAGTTGAGTTCTCTCTCACCTACAACTTGAACTTTCAACCCCGGTGTCAAAATAGGCGACAGAAATGCCCGCAATTCCTTGCAAAGTTTAACAAGATATTCTACTCCCCGATCGTTGCTAATTCGCAAATATTTAAGTTTGCAGCCATCTTCAACCATCAGGGCGAGGATTTCTCCCTCTAAACTGAATTCGGAAACTTGCTTGCCAGATTTATACATTTTTATGACTCCTTTAAATCCGTTACATCCGTGACATCTTCTACACTGCTCGTTGCCGAACTTCCTTCTACCTTTACCCAATTTGCCAGCAGCATTCCAGCCACTGCACCAGTTCGCACCGAGGGGCACTGACTTGCCTCAACACGCTCATTAACTGAGCAGCTTGTTTGACAGTGTTGACTTTTGCCCGCAAAGGTTGGTCAACCGCACACCAGCAGGGAATTTCTAGTTCTTGCAAGCGTTTGTAAACTTGCCACCTATCTAGCCAACTAACTTGCACAATGTCACAAACTTCTAATTCTGGATCTGCTGGATTCATTTTTTAACAACAGTAATAATTTGCATTAATTTTTACCCTGACTGGTAGCGGGTAGAAGTTAAAAGCCAGATTTCAGCAGAACATCAAAGATGATCGCAAGCCCTTCCTGAAAAATTCTGCCTTTTGCCTTCTGCCTTCTGCCTTCAGAAGGTTCGCCCCACTTTCAGGAAGCGTTCAGAACGAGAATCTTTTTAAGCATAACCCAACTGCTAATTATTCTCAATAGGTTTACATAAAAAAATTCCTACTCTACAAAATCTTCTACTATCGAGGCAGACGCTGCTTGACGGGTAAATCTAGGGTGCTAGACTGACTCTATTGGCAACAAAACTGCCTATTGAGAGGAGAACACACATGGCCCAGACTCAGAGTGCATTAAGACCGTTTGGCCACATAGCCGAAAACCCAGTTCTACTGGAACATTCCGTCACAGCACCGATTTGTGAAGGGATGAACGCGCTGCTGGCCAGTTTTCAGGCTCTATACCTGCAATATCAAAAACATCATTTTGTGGTGGAAGGGGCAGAATTCTACTCCTTGCACAAATTCTTTGAAGAAAGCTACGGAGAAGCTCAAGATAGCGTCCACGAGTTGGGCGAACGGTTAAACGGGTTGGGCGGCATACCAGCAGCTAGCTTTAGCAAGTTAGCCGAGTTGTGCTGTTTCGAGCCGGAAGCAGACGGCGTGTATTCCTGCCGCCAAATGCTAGAACACGATTTGACAGCGGAACAAGCAATTATAGGTTTGCTGCGCCGTCAAGCAGGACAAGCAGAAAGTTTGGGCGATCGAGCTACGCGCTACCTCTACGAAAAAATCCTGCTAAAAACAGAAGAGCGGGCTTATCACATTTCCCACTTCCTCGCCCCCGATACCTTAGTGCAGTTGAACTTGAACTAACAATTCTTCTTCGTCTTCCTTAGCACACGTGGCACAGGCGTCTCGCCTGTGAATTTTGAGAAAAAAAGCGAGCAGTTTTGTGACTGCCCGCTTTTTTTATACAAAGTGCGTTTGTCCGCAGGGAATTAAGGCGCTAAAGCATTGCCGCGCAACAAGCTACCAATGGTTTTGGCGGTAATCTTCATCTGGATGAAAGGATTTGCTGGTACCACTGTCTTATACAAGTAGCTATCAAATGTGAGCTTCTGCACATCGCGATCGGCACACATTTCCACAAAAGCTTCGCGAGTCGCATCGGAACGGTAGAACACGCGCTGCAAAATGTCAAGCACTTTGTAAGTAATGCCGTAGGCTTTATCCCATCGCTTCAGGTAAAGCTTGATTTCCTCTTCCGTCGGAATGCGCGCGCCTTTATTGGAAATCTCCACAATAGTTTCGGCGCACATCCGGCCAGACTTGGCGGCAAAATAGATTCCCTCGCCCGAAGACTTGGTAACATAACCTGCGGCGTCGCCTACGAGAGCAACTCGGCCGACAACCCGGCGGGGACGCGGATGTTCCGGGATGGGGTGAGCTTCCACTTTAATAATCTCACCGCCCATCAATTTTTTGGCAGCGCGGGCGCGGATGCCTGCTTGCAGCTTTTTGATACTGGCTTGATTGACTTTCATCGTGCCGGTGCCGACGGCTACGTGGTCGTATTTGGGGAACACCCAAGCGTAGAAGTCGGTAGATACGTCATCGCCGACGTACATTTCGGCTAAGTCGTGGTAGTAAGCCATTTTATCTTCCGGCAGGCGGATGCGCTCTTGGAAGGCGATCGCATAATTGTAATCACCAGCGTCGATCGCCTTTGCTACGCGGGAGTTAGCGCCGTCAGCCCCAATCACCAAATCCACTTTCAGAGTTTTCTGAATTCCCATTGCGCTGCCGTCGGAGTGGTCGGCATAGTGGAGAGTGTAGGGGTCTGTATTGTTGCCGGGAATTTCTAATTTGTGAACGGTGCCGTTAATCAGTTTTGCACCCAAGGAAGCTGCGCGATCGCGCAGGAAGCCGTCGAGAACTTCGCGGCGGCACATACCGATGTATTCATGTGCGTTTTCAATATTGATGTCCACCTCGACGTTGGAGGGGGAGATCATTTTCATTTTTCTGACTTGGCGGTCAATAATACTTTGTGGCAAGTCAAATTCGCTGACCATGCACAGGGGAATCGCCCCACCGCAGGGTTTGGCGTTGTCTAATTTACGCTCGAATAGGTATGTTTCGATGCCTGCTTTTACCAATGTTTCGGCGGCGGAAGAACCCGCAGGGCCTGAACCTACTACTGCAACCCTTAGTGTCAAAGCTTTTCTCTCCAGTTTTTTTCTATAGGCATTACTCAGGTGTGATGGTATCACGGAGTTTGGATGCGGTGGGGTGAAGCTGGGGAGATTTCAATGAAATGAAACAGAGCTTAACAGTTCGATACGAAAATCGGGTTTCGGGCGAGGGGTGCGATCGAATATCTTAAATCTTTCAGTGTAGATGAAAGTAGATGGACGGTGATGTGCGATCGAACATTTTGCCCTATTTTCTAAGAACAGGCTTTCGGGCCTGTTCCACAACAGATAAATTTTCTGCTTGTGGGGAGTAGGGGTTGGGCATCTTGCCCGCCCTGATAGGAACAGGCTTTCGGGCCTGTTCCACAACAGATAAATTTTCTGCTTGTGGGGAGTAGGGGTTGGGCATCTTGCCCGCC
>NZ_JAUBTS010000052.1:0-8046 GCF_036705105.1 Microcoleus sp. B9-D4 | reverse complement strand
CGCCCTGAACAGGCAAGATGCCTGTTCCACAAAGAGTGAGTGCATTTGGTTTTTGTGGGGAGTAGGGGTTGGGCATCTTGCCCGCCCATAAGAGGTTAGAACCAGTCCAATAAGTTACATTAAAGTTACTTGCAGTTATATCTCAAATTCTTATGCTCGGTAATTTTCAACAAAGCAACCTGCGGATTGAGCTTGAAGCTTCCGAAACAGCGATTAGAGACAGCTTGTTGCGTCCGAGTCAATTGCAGCAGTGGCTGTGGCCACAGCAGTTGTCTAGCGGTTTGCCGGAAGAATTTGCTCAAGGTTTGACCTTTACAAGTTGGCTAGGCCCCGTGGCAGTTCAGCATCACGTTGATATTGTTGAGCACAATTGTCTGCGGCTGTTATTGAGTCAGGGAATTGACGGATTTCACGAGTGGTATTGGGGCGATGGTTGGGTGCAGTCTCGGTTGGAGGGAGTGTCGCTGCTGCCGCTGAATTTGGGGCAAACGGCTAGTTTACTCCGGCTGCGGGAGTTTGTAGCCCGGAAGGGTAAGGGGAAGTAGATAAATGACTCTCCAAAATCATGAGAACAAAGTCTGGTAGTCCTGCATAGCAACGAAAAATTCTTAATCCTTTTAGGGATAAAGAAGCGTTGTAATGTTGAATAAAATACCACAAAGCTCCCACCGGATTGGAGAGCTTTTTAGATTAGGAAAGACTCTTTCTTACAACAATAGCGAGATATCCTGTACATCAGGGAGTTCTTGCATCTTTCGATATCAGAAGTTTTGCCCGTATCTTTCCCGACAGATTTGTGTCGCTGGCGAGGCAAAACTTTTTTATATGCGACCAAAAAATCTGTATAATAGACGGCACATTGTCTGTCAACTCCTGGGAGGGAATCCCAAAAACCTTTAGCACCCCTTTCAACTCGACTTCCTATATACACCCCTAGAATTTCTTTGGTTAAGGCATCCATTGCCAGCTATTTCCACTGCTTGTTAGCCTTAGTGCTTACAAGCGACTACATTTCATCACCTTAGATCGTTAGCTTGCCTGGATTTTTTGACTTTACTTGAACTTTCCGGGGGACTGATGCTAATTGTTGAAAAACACATAGTATTGGAACCAGCGGGGGCACCCTCGTGACTTTTACAATCGCGACTCAAGATATTTTTTCTAATAAAAGCCGATCGCTCAATTATTTGGTTTCTTCTCCAATCGGTTGATGTCTCTGGTTGTGAAAAAACTGCCTGTGACAATCTTTACATTCAAAATTTTGCTTAGCGCTGGGGGTGGGACAATTTTTAACGATGTTTGGATAACAGAAACGGTGACAATTCATGGAGTTGAGAATTAACAAGGCTTAGGAACGTCGCATAATAACTCCTTACCCTTACTATGCCAGACCGCCTGAAAGCCACTTCGCTGCCGAAAAACTAAGAGTGTGTTATAAAAACATAATTTGTTCCTTTCTAAAGCGCTATTCTCGACACAACGAACCCGGTGTGTTTTGACTTCGCGTTAATTTTTACCAAAAAAATAAATATGCTGTCCATTCCAGGCATTGCCGTCCAGAAGCTGCTTTACGAAAGTGCTAACTCTCTGGTTTACCGGGCCCTTCGGGAAGCGGATCGCCAACCGCTCATCCTCAAACTTCTCAAAGAGAGCTACCCGACACCTCAAGAATTGCTACGCTACCGCACCGAATACCGTATCACCCGAGAGCTGAAAGAGGCGGGAGTGGTGCAAGTTTATGACTTGCAAAAATACCAAAACAGCCTCGTGATTTTTGTGGAGGACTTTGGCGGGGAATCGTTGAAAATATGGATGCAGCAGCGAAAGTTTAGCCTCAAGGAATTTCTGCAAATTGCGATCGCTGCCACTGAAACTTTAGGGCAAATTCATAGCGCCAATATTATCCACAAAGATATTAACCCTTCTAATATAGTATTCAATCCAACGACGGGGCAGCTCAAAATTATCGACTTTGGCATTTCCACTCAGCTAACGCGAGAAATGCCAACCCTGAAAAATCCCAACGTTTTAGAAGGAACCCTCGCTTACATCTCGCCGGAACAAACTGGTAGGATGAATCGCTCTATCGATTACCGCACAGACTTTTACTCCCTCGGCGTCACCTTCTACGAATTGCTGACAGGAAAACTGCCTTTTGAGACAGAAGACGCTTTAGAGCTAGTTCACTGCCACATTGCCAGACAACCAGTTCCCCCGCACGAAATCAAGCCAGAAATTCCCCTAATTGTCTCGCAAATTGTCAGCAAGCTGATGGCAAAAAATGCGGAAAATCGCTATCAAACTGCATTGGGTCTCAAGCAGGATTTAGAAATTTGTCTGGTTCAACTACAAGAAACCGAGAGCATAGAAGAATTTGAATTGGGAACACTGGATCTTACAGACCATTTCCTGATTCCCGAAAAGTTATACGGCAGAGAAACTGAAGTTGATCATCTATTAGAAGCCTTTGAAAGAGTTCGTAATGCTAGTGCCGAAATGATGCTAGTAGCTGGTTTTTCTGGGATTGGTAAAACCGCAGTAGTGAATGAAGTGCATAAGCCGATCGCCCGACAGCGTGGCTATTTTATCAAAGGCAAATACGACCAATTTCAACGCAATATTCCCTTTAGTGCATTTGTGCAAGCATTTCGGGAATTGATGGGACAATTATTATCAGAAAGTGACGCTCAGTTACACAGATGGAAAACCCTAATTCTCACCGCAGTAGGCGAGAGTGGGCAAGTATTGATTGACGTAATTCCTGAATTAGAACACATCATTGGCGCTCAAAGTCCTGCACTAGAATTGTCCGGGAGTGCCGCCCAAAATCGCTTCAATCTGCTGATGCAGAAATTTGTGCAAGTATTTACCCAAGCAGAACATCCCTTAGTGATGTTTCTAGATGATTTGCAGTGGGCAGATTCAGCATCTTTGAAGTTATTACAACTATTGATGGAAGATACGGGGCATCTGTTAGTATTGGGTGCTTATCGGGATAATGAGGTATCACCGGCTCATCCGTTTATGTTGACTGTGGATGAGATTGTGAAGTCTGGGGCAGTGGTGAATACGATTACCCTGCAACCGTTGAGTTTAGCAGATCTCAATCAGTTGGTAGCAGATACGCTGATTTGCGATTTATCTTTGGCTCAACCGTTGACAGAATTGGTTTATCAAAAAACCCAAGGTAATCCCTTTTTCTCGACTCAATTCCTCAAGGCTTTGCATGAAGATGGTCAAATTATTTTTAACCCCCCTCAATCCCCCACCCCCCTTTCATCCCCCCTTACCAAGGGGGGACAGAGGGGGGTACAAGGGGGGTGGCAGTGCGATATTAATCAAGTTAAATTTGCCGACGCCTCGGATGTGGTGGAGTTTATGGCGGCGCAATTGCAGAAGTTGCCTGCCGAAACTCAGGATGTTCTCAAACTGGCGGCTTGCATTGGGGCGCAGTTTGATTTAGAGACATTGGCAATAGTCAACGAAGAATTACCAGAACAAACGGCATCAGCACTGTGGAAAGCCTTGCAAGAAGGACTCATTTTATTGATTTCCGAAGGCTATAACTTCATTCAAGCCGATGCTCAATCCTCGAATCAGTCTGTTGCTAATCCAACTTATAAGTTCCTCCACGATCGCGTCCAGCAAGCGGCTTATTCATTGATTCCCGACGAGCAAAAACAAGCCACTCATCTGAAAATAGGACAGTTACTGCTACAAAGTTCTTCCGAGATAGAAACCGAAGAAAAAATATTTGATATTGTAGGGCATTTAAATCAAGGAATTGAGTTAATCCATCAATTAAGTGAACGCTCAGCCTTAGCCCAGCTAAACTTAGAAGCTGGACGTAAGGCTAGAAATTCTACCGCCTACGCTGCGGCAAATATCTATCTACAAACGGGAATTGAGTTACTGACACCTCAATGCTGGCAAACTCAATATGAATTGGCGCTAAATCTTTATGTTGCTGCTGCTGAAATTGCCTATTTGAATGGTGACTTTGATGGTATGGAACAGATGGCAGCACTGGTTTTGCAAGAAGCTCAAACAATTTTAGATCGAGTTAAAATTTACGAAATTAAAATTGCCGCTCAGACAGCTCAGAGCAAGGTGTTAGAAACGATCGCAGTAGCAAGAGAGGCACTCTTACAATTGGGGATTGAACTCCCTGCCGAACCTGATGAAGCCAAGATTGGCAAAGCGCTACAAGCCCTTGCGGCTCTCCTCGGCGGCAGAAAGATTGAGGAATTGGTTGATCTACCTGTGATGACAAATCCACAGACTCAGGCAGCTATGCAACTGTCTGGTATGTTGTTTCCACCCATTTTCCAGGGAATGCCCGGTTTGCTGCCCCTGCTGAGCTCCACGATGGTAAGTTTATCGCTCTCCTTTGGGAATGCGCCCGCATCGACGGTGGGTTATGCGATGCACGGGATGGTTTTCTGTGCCTTTTTACAAGAGGTGGAAACGGGCTATGGCTTTGGGCTATTGGCACTTTCATTGCTGGATCGGTTGAATGTACCAGAATTCAAGTCCACAGTTCTACTTTTGTTTGGTGGCTGGATTCAGCATCGCCAAGAATCTCTTTTGGCAACGATACCGACGCTGAAAGAGGGCTATAGGTTTGGTATGGAAACGGGCGACTTTGTAGACGCTGGCTACAACATATATATTTGTTTTTATACTCATTTATTCGCTGGTGTAGAACTAGACACTTGGGAACCAGAAATAGCAAGTTACAGGGCTGTAATGGCGCAGTTAAAACAAAATTCTGCGCGAATTTATTTGGATATGATTCAGCAGACGGTGCAAAACTTTAGGGAAACCCGTATTCGGCCGGATTTGTTAATAGGCTCTGCCTACGATGAAACGGTGATGATTCCCAAGCACTATCAGGATAATGAATTTACGGCGATCGCCTGTGCCTGCATCTTCAAACTGCTGCTTGCTTACTGCTATGGCAATTATACGGCTGCCCTAGACCACATTTCCCAAGTCAAACAGTATTTGATGGGAGTATCTGGATCGGCTTTTGTTCCAATTTTTCATTTTTATGCAGCCCTGACGCATCTGGCACTTTTTCCCGCACAGCCAGCAATTGAGCAAACTGAAAATATTGCCTTAGTGGAAACCCATCAAAGCACGCTGCAAAAGTGGGCGCAAAATGCTCCGATGAATTATCTGCATAAATGGTATTTAGTGGAAGCCGAACGCTATCGAGTTTTGGGCAATAAAGCCGAGGCGATTGAAATGTACGATCGCGCAATTTCGGGAGCCAAAGAAAACAAATATGTTAATGACGAAGCCCTGGCCAACGAACTAGCAGCCAAATTCTACGGGGAATGGGGCAAAACAAAAGTTGCTCAAGCCTACATATTTGAGGCTTATTATTGTTATGTTGAATGGGGAGCCACTGCTAAGGTAACGGATTTAGAAACGCGATATCCCCACTTATTCGCGGTAACTCAACCGGGAAGGAAAAACACTCAAACTACTGTAGCAATGACAACGACTGGTTCGGGGAATCACCTAGATATCACCGCAGTCATGAAGGCTTCTCAGGCGATTTCTGGAGAAATTATGCTAGATAAGCTACTGTCTAGCTTGATGAAAATTTTGATGGAAAATGCAGGGGCGCAACGAGGATATCTGATTTTGTTAAGCCAGGGACAACTGTTCATTGAAGCTGAAGGAAAAATCGATGACGAACTCGTCACTGTGTTGCAGTCAATCCCCGTTGAAACCTGTCAAGAACTTTCCTCCGCAATTGTCAATTATGTGAGTCGCACTCAAGAAAGCGTGGTACTAGATGATGCTGCCCGATCGGGACAATTTACCAACGACGCCCACATCCGAAAGCATCAGCCCAAATCAATTTTATGTGTGCCGCTGATTAACCAATCTCAAATCATTAGTATTGTTTACTTGGAAAATAATCTAACAGCGGGTGCTTTTACCCCTGAAAGAGTGGAACTATTAAAAGTGTTATCTGGACAGGCGGCAATCTCGATTCAAAATTCTAAGCTTTATACAGAAGTACGCAAAAATGAAAGCAGGCTGGCTCAACTCAACAAAGCTTACGAGCGATTTATTCCCCATCAATTCCTCCAGTTTTTAGAGAAATCAAGCATCATTGATGTGGAATTGGGCGACCAAGTGCAGTTAGAAATGTCGGTGTTGTTTTCCGACATTCGCGACTTCACCACGCTTTCGGAAACTATGACGCCGGAGGATAATTTCAAATTTATCAATTCTTATCTTTCTCGCATGGAACCCGTCATTAATGAAAATAAGGGGTTTATCGACAAATATATTGGCGATGCGATTATGGCGCTATTTAGCGGCGAGGCGGATAATGCGGTGAAAGCGGGAATTGCTATGCTGCACCGTCTCGCTGAATACAATGAATACTGCGCTAACGCTGGCTGTGCGCCGATTCAGATTGGGATTGGGATTAATACGGGTTCTTTGATGCTGGGAACTGTGGGAGGGCCAAATCGCATGGACGGGACAGTCATCAGCGATGCGGTGAATTTAGCTTCTCGCGTGGAAAGTTTGACAAAAAATTATGGGGTGGCGCTATTAATTACCCAGCCAACTTACTCGCGCCTAAAAAATCCATCCCAGTATGCAATCCGCACCCTCGATACGGTAAAAGTCAAGGGAAAATCTGAAGCTGTGACGATTTATGAGGTGTTTGATGCAGATCCACCAGAAATTAAACAGGCCAAGTTAGTTACGCTGGAATTGTTTGCAGAAGCTAGGGCACTTTACTCGGGAGGGAAGTTATTTGAAGCGGCGCGGCTTTTTGAAGAGTGTTGGCGTCACAATCCGGGCGATCGCGTTGCTAAAATTTACTGGGAACGCTGTGAGTCTGCATTGTTGACTCGCACAAAAATCAAAGACAGGCTACACAATTTACATTAATCATAAAAGTCCCAAACTCGATGGCTACATTAAAAACTAAACATTTGTTACCAAAAAAAATTACCTTTCTAACGTGCTATTCTATACACAAAGCTGGTGCGTTTTGACTCCGCGTAAAATTTTACCATAAGAATCAATATGCTCTCCATTCCAGGCATTGCTGTCCAGACACTGCTCTATGAAAGTGTCAACTCTCTGGTTTTCCGGGCGATTCGGGAAGCGGAGCGCCAGCCGATTAGATTGAGTCGAGGGGGGATATTATTCCCCGCCCCTCTCAGTTAGATCTGGGCGTGCGACTTTCATCGCACCCAGCTCCCGATGTCCTTGGCTTGCGCCTTTGCTCATGTGGATATAATCGTGGCAGCTTTCGTGAACCGCTAAGAGGTTATTAGTTTTCGAGTTACTATGGTTTCCATCTAAATGGTGTAGATGTACCTTTTCATCGCCTAGCATTTTTAAGCCACATTTTCCACATTTATGGTTTTGCCGTTTTAAAGCTTTAGAGGCTTCGCCGTTGTAGAGCTTGCTATTACGCTCACTCCAGTAGGCTATATCTCCATCGTAGGGAGACTTCTCTCCTTTGACGTTGACAAATTTGTTTTCGGAGTGGGGAATCGCCGGGAACGCTTTTTCTACCAGTTTCCTGGCAGTATAGCGGTTCTGTTTTGATTCCTTGTTAAATACCTTGAAGGCTCTATTGTTGAGGAACCACAGCGAAAACCGTGACCCATCTAACTTACAGTAGCGGTGGTAATTTCTCCAGCCTCTAACCACAGGGGCTAATTTCTCAGCTTTGTCCGTAGCACCATAATTCGAGTTGTTAACGATGTGTTTTACCTTCTGACGGAATGCTTTAAAATTGTCCGCTGATGGAACGCATCTAAATTTCCCGTTGTTTTGCACTTTGAAATGCCAACCGAGGAAGTCAAATCCATCTGTCGTAGCAGTTAGCTTGGTTTTCTTTTCACTAACCTTCATGCCTCGTTCTGCCAGAAATTCGCTGACTTTATCAAGTATTGCCGTCGCATCATCTTTGGGCTTGAGAATTAGTCGGGTAAAGGGATTACATCGCTGTAACCCCCTCCCCTCAAAACCGGACTTGTACCTTTGGGCACATCC
>NZ_JAUBTS010000051.1:0-52345 GCF_036705105.1 Microcoleus sp. B9-D4 | reverse complement strand
AACCCCCACTCCAACTCCGACGCCGGCGCCAACTCCGACGCCGGCGCCAACTCCGACTCCAACTCCCACGCCCGCGCCAACTCCGACGCCCGCGCCAACTCCGACGCCGGCGCCAACTCCGACTCCAACTCCGACGCCGGCGCCAACTCCGACTCCAACTCCGACTCCGACTCCAACTCCGACGCCGGCGCCAACTCCCACTCCCGCGCCAACTCCGACGCCGGCGCCAACTCCCACTGAGACACCGACACCGACGCCGGCGCCCACTCCGACACCGACACCGACACCGACACCGACGCCCGCGCCAACTCCGACTCCAACACCGACTCCGGCGCCGACTCCCACGCCCGCGCCAACTCCCACTCCGACACCGACTCCGGCACCGACTCCCACGCCCGCGCCAACTCCCACTCCGACACCGACTCCGGCACCGACTCCCACGCCCGCGCCGACTCCGACTCCGGCCTCGGATGGTTCCCTGCTCGATGACCTAAACGCCCCGCAACTCGACTCTGCCACCATCACCCCCAACCCCGTCGAACAAACTCTCAACGGCGGCGAAGGTACCGATTTCATCATGGGCGGCGACATCAACGAGTCGATTAACGGACTTGTCGGCAACGATATTCTTTACGGTATGGGCGGCAATGACAACATTGACGGCGGTGCAGATAACGACTCCATCTTCGGCAATAAAGGCAGCGATTTCATCTCTGGCGACGCTGGCAACGATACCATCTACGCTGGCAAAGATAATGACACTGTTGTTGGTGGTGAGGGCGACGACTTGTTGAGGGGAGATCTCGGCAATGATACAGTTGCCGGCGGCGTTGGTAACGACAGCATTTTCGGCGGTAAAGATGACGATATCTTACTCGGTGAAGATGGCGACGACTACATTTTAGGCAACTTAGGAAATGACACAATTAATGCTGGAAATGGCAACGATATTGCCTTTGGCAATGAAGGTGCAGACCTGATTTTTGGCTTATTGGGAAATGACACGCTTTACGGCGGCAAAGAAAACGACAGTCTCGATGGCGGTGAGGGCAACGACTTGTTGTTCGGCGGCAATGAAAACGATGTGCTCTTCGGCGACACCGATAACGATACCCTGTACGGAGGCAAAGGTAATGATATCCTCAGCGGCGGTGCTGGTTCCGATTTCCTTTCCGGGGATGTTGGGGACGATACTTTGACCGGAGGTTCGGGAAATGATGTGTTTTTCCTGAATCAAATTTTGGGTAGCGACATCATTAATGATTTCCGCAAGGGAGAGGATTTAATTGGGTTGAATTCTGCTTTGAGTTTTAATCAACTCAGTATTACTTCCAGCAACAATCAAACTTTGATTACTGTGACGGATACCAATCAATTGTTGGCGAAGCTTAACAATATTACCCCCGGTATTCTCACTGCTAGCGATTTCACTCAGGTAACAATCTAACTGCCAGGGGTAGGGTGCGCTATAAGCAGCCAGCCCGCTTAGAAGTGGTGAAGAAAGCTCTCAAACTCCTGAAATTTGGTGGATGACGTTAGCGCCGATCGCCCCTACGGGCAGGGCTGTTTCATTCTCTTGTAAGGGCAGCCCCCCCTGGCAGCCCCAATATTTGAAACACCGATTCCCTCGTCCGTGGAGGGGGTAGGAGGGGGTAGGCACGGGGAGTAGGGGTAGCACTACCCCTACAAAAGGATGATTTCCCTGAGAATGAAACAGCCCGCCCCTACGGGGGCTACGCCCACGAATAGGAGCGATCGATCTGATTCTTTTCAACAGCGATGGGTAATAAATCTTGTTTATTGCCGATCGCCCCCACCTAGAATGAGGCACATCCGTCTATTGCAATCCTGAGCTGGCTAGCCAGCTCAGGATTGCCCGAATAAAGCAAGCTTTCTCAACCACTAAATTTCTGATTTTTGGGAAGTTTTTGCGAGGATAAAAAAAGTTAAATTTATCAAAGATTTAGGCAATTTTCCTGGTTTTCCCTAATGTGAATGTATCAGGTACTAGCTAGAGCAATTGTCAGGAATTCGGAAGGCCATAAAATCTTTTATGAATTTTACCTGACCAAGGCTTTCAAATGGTTTGATGCACTACTTATCTCGCTAATGGTGTGCATGGCAAATCTACATATAGAGGTTACCCGTGCCGGACTATTTACATTACATCCTCTGCTGTTAATTGCTTGCTATAAAAATCGCAAGTTTCACACAGCTTAAGCTGATTTGGGAGACAAGTCTCGGATTTCACTTAGGGATAAAATTAAAGTTTTCCCCTAAATTTTAATCTCCCCGATGGATCACCGAGGTTTTAATTCTGCCTACTGCCTTCTGCATCTCTAGCCTTCTGCTTTCAAGGTGAATCTACCAGCAAATAGTAAACATTCTCATGGGTATGCGAAATGAGTTCAACTTTTGCCACTAACATGGATTCACAATCTGTTCTCCACAATGCTGGTTCTAAATCTATTGTCTTCATTGATTCCGACTTAGATGACTATCAAACTCTTGCGGGTGGCGTGCTTCCCGGTGCAGAGATTATCATTTTAGATAAAAATGGTAACGGAGTAGAGCAAATTACTGCGAAACTGCAAACAATTTCTGCTGCGGGGGAAAGTGTAGACCAACTTCACGTTTTTTCTCACGGCAATTCTGGCAGCTTGCAGCTAGGTTCGGCAACGCTGACTTCGGATAATTTATCACAATATGAAAGCCTGTTGCAAGGGTGGCGAAATGCGCTAAGCGACAAAGCAGATATTGTGCTTTATGGTTGCGATGTTGCGGCGGGTTCGGGAAGCGATTTTGTCGATCGCCTGGGCGAGTTAACCGGAGCTGATATTGCGGCATCTAGCGATCGCACTGGCCGCGGTGGTAACTGGAATTTGGAGTTTGCCAAGGGTGATATTGAAGCACCGCTAGCCTTGACTCCAGAGGCAATGGCGGATTATCAAGGGACTTTAAAGACTATTACCGTTACCAACAATAATGATAGCGGGCCCGGTTCCTTGAGAAATGCGATCGCCTCCGCAGCAACCGGCGATACCATTCAATTTGCCTCCACTCTTGCGAGCCAAACAATTACTCTTACTTCCGGTCAACTTGTCATCAACAAAAACTTGACAATTGATGCAGTTGGTGCAGCCAATTTAACCATCAGTGGCAACAATGCTTCGCGGGTAATCCTCACTGAAGCTTCAACCAATGTTACTCTAAAAAACCTGATTGTTGCCAACGGCAAAGTTTCTGGTACTGACCCCAATAATCAGACAACTAGCGCAGGTGGTGGCATTCAAACAGGAGGTAGCAGCACTTTAACTTTAGAAAATTGCCAAGTCAATAATAATGTTGCCGGTTTTGGTGGTGGCATTTACACGGGTTTCCGCAGCACGACAAATGTAATTAACAGCAAGTTTAGCGGCAATGACGGTTCGCGAGCGGACAATACCGAACGTGGTGGGGGCGCGATCGCCACTAAAAGCGGCGGTGTTCTGACTATCAGAGATAGCGAATTTACCAACAACAAAGGCAGCTATGGTGGTGCTGTTAATAACCTGTTGGGCAGCATGACGATCGAAAACTCTAAATTCATCGGCAACCGCACAGAAAAAGGCGTTGGTGGGGCCGTTTACGTCGATGGCGCTAATGCTTCCGGCCCGAATGCAACCCCCGGCCCGGTGGCCGGAAATATTGCCATCCGCCACAGCGTTTTTGATGGCAATATCGGAGCGAGAGAAGGAGGAGCAGGGTTTTTATTTGGCTATCTTCAAGATAAGATAGTTTTGGAAAATAGCACTTTTGTTAACAATAAAGCTGTTAAGGATCTAGCAGGAGTTGGAGGTTCGGGAGGCGCAATTCGTCACGGAAATGTGGATCTTACTGTCACAAACTCCACTTTTGCTAACAACCAAGCTGAAGATAATGGGGGCGGTTTGTGGGCAGGAGGGAATGGAAATATTAGCGTTGTCAACAGTACCTTTTCTGGCAACAGCGCTGCTAAGCAGGGCGGAGGAATGCTGGTCGCTAACAGAGATTCCTTTTCGACTAACATCGTCAATTCGACTTTTGCTAAGAATACTGCTGAATTTTCGGGAGGTATTGCTACTTTTAACGATCCTGTGAAATCGCCAATTACTGTCAAGAATTCGATTTTTGATAGGAATACGGCAAGTAATTCTTTTAAAACTAGGCAGCACACGGGCCGGCAGCTAATCGATGGGGGAAACAATCTTCAATTTCCCGCTAAACTGACGACCGGAGATCCTAATGATAGTAATGTTACGGCAAATGTGACGATCGCAGATCCCTTACTCGGCCCTTTACAAAATATTAACGGCGCTTTCGTGCTGCCGCTGCTAACAGGAAGTCCGGCAATTGATACGGGTACTGGTGCGGGCGCGCCGGCAGCAGATCAGCGCGGTGTGAGTCGCCCTCAAGATGGTGATAATAACGGAAGTGCGATCGTTGATATTGGCGCTTATGAATTTAACCCTACAGTCACGCCGACTCCAACTCCGACTCCAACTCCAACTGAGACTCCCACACCGACTCCCACACCGACTCCCACACCGACTCCCACACCGACTCCGACTCCGACTCCCACACCGACTCCGACTCCGACTCCCACACCGACTCCGACTCCGACTCCCACACCGGAACCAACTCCCACGCCCACACCGGAACCAACTCCCACGCCCACACCGGAACCAACTCCCACGCCCACACCAACTCCGGCCGTAGATGATTGCCTACTCGATAGCCTCAACGCCCCGCAACTCGACTCTGCCACCATCACCCCCAACCCCGTCCAACAAACTATCAACGGTGGCGACACTACCGACTTCATCATGGGCGGTGTCATCAACGATTCAATTAACGGACTTACCGGCAACGATACACTCTACGGCATGGGCGGCAATGACAACATTGACGGCGGTGCAGATAACGACTCCATCTTCGGCAATGAAGGCAGCGATTTCATCTCTGGCGGCGCTGGCAACGATACCATCTACGCTGGCAAAGATCCTGACACTGTTGTTGGGGGAGATGACGAGGACTTTTTGAGGGGAGATATCGGCAATGATACAGTTGCCGGCGGCGTTGGTAACGACAGCATTTTCGGCGGTAAAGATGACGATATCTTGCTCGGTGAAGATGGGGACGACTACATTTTAGGCAACTTAGGAAATGACACAATTAATGCTGGAAATGGCAACGATATTGCCTTTGGCAATGAAGGTGCAGACCTGATTTTTGGCGACATCGGTAACGATACCCTGTACGGCGGCAAAGAAAACGACAGTCTCGATGGCGGTGAGGGCAACGACTTGCTGCTGGGTGGCAATGAAAACGATGTGATCTGTGGCGACATCGGTAACGATACGCTTTACGGAGGCAAAGGCAACGATATTCTCAGTGGCGGCAGCGGTGCTGATTTCCTCAGTGGCGATGTTGGGGACGATACTTTGACAGGCGGTTCGGGAAATGATGTGTTTTTCCTCAATCAAAGTGTGGGTAGCGACATCATTAATGATTTCCGCAGGGGAGAGGATTTAATTGGGTTGAATCCTGATTTGAGTTTCAATCAACTCAGTATTACTTCTAGCAACAATCAAACTTTGATTACTGTGACGGACACCAATCAATTGTTGGCGAAGCTTAACAATATTACCCCCGGTATTCTCACCGCTAGCGATTTTATTACTCTGTAGTTATTATAATTAAATCCGGTTTGGCTATACCTCGATCGTTCTGCGTATCCTTCGGCGGTTGAAACCAGGGCAACCACGGGGGGATTGCCCCTACAAAAACGAAGTCCGCCTCTGCAGACTGAGAGATAAAGGGAGTAGTTAAGCCGGATTTAGTATTATACAATCTTTCAATAAAAAGTAGCCAAGCCTGATAAAAATTCTCTAATCTTATGATGATCTAGCCACACATATTAATCTCTTTTTCCTAATAAAGCGGACTTGATATTATTCCGTTTTAATACGATCGCACAAATGTCTGTCCTCCTCCTTCACATCGGCATTAGTTCGCAGATAATCCCCCACGCGATCGCACGCATAACCCAGTTCATCGAGTTTGAGAATGGGCTCTAGATCCCATAAAATCACCGTGCGATCGTCCCCAACAGAAGCAATTTGTTTGCCATCGGGACTAAACGCCACCGCCCAAACATTCCCCTCATGTCGGGTTAGCGTCGTTATTTCCGTGCCGTCAATTTTCCAGAGTTTGACAGCGCCAGATGCGCCTCCCGCCACCAGCATTAGACCGTCTGGACTTAAATCAACCGCCATCATGCCTCTAGTATTTCCCTTGATAGTTTTCAGCAACGTGCCATCGATCGTCCAAAGTTTAATCGTGTCATCCATGCTCGCACTTGCCAAAGTCCGACCGTCTGGACTGACAGCCACTTCCCAAATTCCACTGCGATGACCTTTCAAAGTCTTGTTCAAGCGACCGTCCATACTCCACAACCGAACTGTGCCATCTGCACTGACAGAAACCAGCCTGTTTCCGTCGGGGGTAAAGTCCACATCGTAAACCCTAGCCTCATGTCCTGTGAACGTTCGTAGGGGCGGTGCCCCCGTGCCCGCCCTGCCCTCTGGCTTCCACAGTTTGACGGTTTTGTCGTCGCTGGCAGAAGCGAAGAACTGACCGTCTGGACTGACGGAGACATCCCAAACGCTCGCCCCATGTCCTGTTATGGTTTTCAGCAGCGTCCCGTCGAACTGCCAGAGTTTAATCGTTTTATCTGTACCAGCAAAAGCGAGTACAGGCGAGATATCTTCTTTGGCAAAGCTAGCAGGAGAGACGAAAGCAACCGAGTAAACGGGAGCCTTGTATCCCGCCAAAGACTTCAGCAACGTACCGTCTTTTGCCCACACTTTGAAGCTGCCATCCGAACTAGCTGAAGCTAACATCTGACCGTCCCGGCTGAAGTCCACATCCCAAATGATGCCGCTATGTCCGTACAGGACTTTCGAGAAAGGGTTTGTCGGGTTCCATAGCCGGACGGTATTGTCGTCGCTGGCGGAGACAGCGATTTGAGTGTTGGGAATAAAGGTAACGCCGCGGATTCCAGATTGATGCCCTTTGAGGACTTTCAAAAGCGTCCCGTCCGGCTTCCAGAGGTTGATGGTTCCGTCGGCGCTGGCGGAAGCAATGACATCGCCCGTATCGCTGACGGCAATTTCCAACACTTCCGAACTATGACCCCTGAGAGTTCGTAGCAGCGTTCCGTCGGGCTGCCAGATTTTAACCGTGTTGTCAGCGCTGGCAGAGAGAATAGCGAGACGTTTTGTGCCGTCACTGTCTGCGAGGAAGGCGAACTTAACGTCCCAAACGGCAGCCGGGTGCCCTTCCAGAGTTCTCACTCCTTTGCCGTCCTTGGTCCAGACCTTGACCGTACCGTCGGTGCTACTAGAGGCGAGCAGGTTTCCATCCGAACTGAAGGCAAGACCCCAAACCCCACCTTGATGTCCGCTTAGTGTCTCGATCAGTTTGCCATTAAAGTCCCACAGGCGAATCGTGCTGTCTTCGCTGCCAGTGGCAATGCGATCGCCGCCCGGACTGACGGCAATGTCCCATATTGCAGCGCTGTGTCCCTGAAAGGTTTTGAGGAGCTTGCCGTCTCGATCCCACAGATAAATGCTGCCGTTGAGACTGGATGTGACCAAGCGCTGGCTGTCGGGACTGAATTTGAGCCCGAAGACAGCAGCCTGGTGTTGCAGGTTGTGGAGCAGCGCACCGTCCCGCTGCCACAGCTTGACTGTTCGGTCGCCGCCGCCGGTGGCGATGAGTTGGGCGTCGGGGCTGATATCAAGGCCCAGAACCACGCTGGAATGCCCCGTCAGGCGATTGAATTCTGCCGTTCCGTAGATGGCCTGTTGCAGGACTTGTCGAACTTGCGATCGCAACTGGGGGTTGGAATTAGGGAGGCCATCGAGCCTGCGTCTGGCTTTGATGGCAGTGACGAGGGCGTCTAATCGCTGTTGGGAGGCGAATTGCCCTGTGGAGGAGATGCTGAGGGCTTGTATTTCGCTTTTGGCGGCGCGGTAATATTGCCAGAGGGCGAACATGGCGGATGCGATCGCAACTATCAGCAACCCACTCAACGCTGCAATAAACTTGCGCTGTCGCTGTGCTGTCTTTCTTTCATAAGCTACGCGCTTGCGTTCTTCTACCAGTCGTGCTTCGACTTCTTTTACTCGTTCTGCTTCCAGTGCTTGCTGCATTTCCAACTTGTCTAATTCACCAGAAGCAGCTAAAAATTGATAGTCCAAATCGCTCAAACTTTTTCCTTGCGCCCAAAATTGAGCGTCTTTCAGCGCTTGACCGCGCAACAGCCGCGATTCATCCTGTTGTTTAGAAGCAATCCAAGCATCGAAGGCTTGGGAGTAAGGGCGCAGTTTCCCTAATTGTTTCTCTACCCATTCGAGGTTAAATACTTCTCCATAAATTCGGTTTTTTACCTGCAAATAACCCGGCTGTTTGACGACTAATCCCGATAGCAATAGTTCGATTTGCTCTCGGCTGTCATCGGTTTCCACTTTTACACCTTGTAAGATTTGCTGATAAATGCCTAGCAATCTAGCTGCGCGTTGTTCGTTGCGAAGAAGGCGATCGCGTATCGTTTTCAAATGCTCTGGTTCGTCTTGCGATTCCCAGTTATCGATAACTTGCGCTTTGACCACAGATTCGACAAAAAATCCTTCAGTTATCGGTAGTATTGTTAAATCACCGCCGTAGGATTCTTTAGCAGTTTTTACCACCAATTCACATATTTTTTGGGTCATAAATGGCTGCCCTCCAGTCCAAGCTAATATTTCTTTTATAACTGCTGGTGGATTGGGGATTATATTTTGTAATCCTAAAGCTAATGGTTGTGATTCCTCACAACAAAAACCCTGCAAATCTATCGGTCGTCCGATATTAAAAGGAGTCCGATTTTTATCTACTATTAAATCGCTGGGCGTCGCTACTCCGAAAATGGCGAAGGTAATTCGATTGTATTCTGGATTGATGGCTCTTTGGTTGTAACAATACCTAATCAAGGCAAAAAAATCATCGACGGGAAAATCTAAACTTAAAATGCTATCAATTTCATCAACAAATATAATAATTCTGTCTTCTGGAAATTGGGCTAACAAGATGTCTTCGATGAAATGGCTCAATCTTTGGAGGAGAGAAACTTTTTCTTCTTGTTTCCACCAACTTTTCAAATTAACTTGTCCTAATAAGTTGAAACTTCGCCACAAATCCCCAACAATTCCTTTGTACCACTGTAAAGGAGTAATGTTTTCACTGCCGATGCGCGTCATGTCGATCGTGCTGCATTGAAATCCTTCGGCTTGCAATCGATGGAAGGTGCGAACGAGAAGGGAAGATTTGCCCATTTGTCGCGAGTTGAGGACGTAACAAAACTCGCCGTTTTTTAATGCTTGGTAGATTTGGTCATCAGCTTTTCGCTTGACATAAGTGAGTGCATCTGTATTGAGACTGCCGCCAATTTGATAGGTGATTTCCGTCATAGGTAATAGTAAGTTTGGAGCGGGCGAAGATTTAATTTATTAGTAAAAAAATCACTGTTTTTGAGTATTGTTGGTAATTCGATCGCACAAATGTCTGTCCTCCTCCTTGACTTCAGCATTGGTTCGCAGATAATCCCCCACGCGATCGCACGCATAACCCAGTTCATCGAGTTTGAGAATACGCTCTAGATCCCATAAAATCACAGTGCGATCGTCCCCGGCGGAGGCAATGAGTTTACCATCGGGACTAAACGCCACCCCCCAAACGTTCCCTTCATGTCCCGTTAGCGTCGTTATTTCTGTCCCGTCGGTTTTCCAAAGCTGGAGTGCCCCAGTTGAGCCTCCCCCCACCAGCATTTGACCGTCTGGACTGAAATCAACCGCCATCATGCCTCTAGTATTTCCCTTGAGGGTTTTGAGCAACGCGCCATCACTCGTCCAGAGTTTAATCGTGTCATCCCTGCTAGCAGTTGCCAAAGTGCGACCGTCTGGACTGATGGCAACTTCCCAAACAGGGCTGCGATGACCCTTTAGGGTCTTGGAAAATCTACCGTCAAGACTCCACAACCGAGCAGTGCTGTCGCTACTGGCTGAAAGCAGCCTCTGTCCGTCAGGGGTAAAATCCACATCGTAAACCCTGGCCCGATGCCCTGTGAAAGTTCGTAGGGGCGGTGCCCCCGTGCCCGCCCTGCCGTCCTTGTTCCACAGTTTCACAGTTTTATCGTTGCTAGCAGAAGCCAGTAGCCCATCTGGACTGACGGAGATATCCCAAACTCCAGCTTCATGACCTGTTATGGTTTTCAGTAGCGTCCCGTCGAACTGCCAGAATTTAATTGTTTTATCTTCACTAGCGGTAGCAAGGAAAGGTGCGATCGCAGGATTGGCAAAGCTAGCACCAGAGAGGAAAGCAACCGAGTGAACGGCAGTATCGTTTCCGGCAAAAGACTTCAGCAACGTGCCGTCTCGCGCCCACAGTTTGAAACTGCCATCGGAAGAGGCGGAAGCTAGCATCTGACCTTCGGGGGAGAAATCCACATCCCAAATCGTGCCGCCATGTCCGTAAAGGACTTTCGAGAAGGGGTTTATCGGGTTCCACAGTCGAGCGGTATTGTCGTCGCTAGCGGAGACAACCATTTTACTGTTGGGAATAAAAGCAAGCCCTCGAATTCCAGATTGATGCCCTTTGAGGACTTTCAACAGCGTCCCGTCCGGCTTCCAGAGATTGATAGTTTGGTCGGCGCTGGCGGAAGCAATCACATCGCCTGCTGTACTGACAGCGACTTCAAACACTTCCGAACTGTGACCGCTAAGAGTAAGTAGGGGCTGTGCCCCCGTGCCAGCCCTTCCGTCTGGTTGCCAGAGTTTGACAGTGTTGTCAGCGCTGGCAGAGACAATGGTGGGACGTTTTGTGCCACTATTGTCTGCAAGCAAAGCAAACTCAACGTCCCAAACTGCGGCGCTGTGACCTTCCAGGGTTCTCACGAGTTCGCCATCTAGAGTCCAGACCTTGACCGTATTATCTGTGCTGCTAGAGGCGAGGAGGTTTCCATCCGGGCTAAAGGCAACACCCCAAACTGCACCTTGATGTCCTGTCAGAGTCTTGAGCGGTTTGCCATCAAAGCTCCACAGGCGAATGGTGCTGTCTTCACTGGCGGAGGCGATGCGCTCACCGTCTGGACTCACGGCGATCGCCCAGATCGCAGCGTTGTGTCCCTGAAAGGTTTTGAGCAGTTTGCCTTCCCGACTCCACAGATAAATGTTGCCGTCCACGCTGGATGTTACCAGGCGCTGGCTGTTGGGAGTAAAACGGAGGGCGTAGACGCTGCTGATTGTGTGTTGGAGAGTATGCAGCAAGGTACCATCCCGTTGCCACACCTTGGCTGTTTGGTCGCCGCCTCCGGTGGCGATGAGTTGACCGTCTGGGCTGACATCAACTGCCAGAACCGGGCTGGAATGCCCCAACAGGCGATTAAATTCTGCCGTTCCATAGATGGCTTGTTGCAGCACTTGTTGAACTTGAGATGGCAACTGGGGGCTGGAATTAGCTAGGCTGTCGAGCCTGCGTCTGGCTTTGATGGCGCTCACGAGGGCATCTAATCGCTGTTGGGAGGCGAATTGCCCTGCAGATGAGGAGGATAGAGCTTGAACTTCGCTGATGCGGGCTTGCTGCTCGCTGGTGATGGCGTAATGATATTGCCAAAGGGCGAGAATGCCAAAGGCGATCGCAACTATTAGCGCTGCACTCAGCGCCCCAAGAAATCTTCGCTGCCGCTTCGCTGTCTCTCGCTCCAAAACCAACCGCTTGCGTTCTTCTGTGAGTCTGGCTTCAACTTCTCTGAGCCTCGCTGCTTCGAGCGCTTGCTGCACTTCCAGCCTGTCTAATTCAACAGAAGCGGCTAAAAAGTGATAATCCAAATCGCTCAAACTTTTTCCCTGGGCCCAGTAGGAAGCGTCTTTTAACGATTGTCCGCGCAACAATCGCGATTCATCGGTTTGTTTTGAAGCGATCCAAGCGTTGAAAGCTTGGGAGTAAGGACGCAGTTGCTCTAACTGTTTTTCTACCCATTGTAGGTGAAACACTGCTTGATAAATCGGGTTACTGACCTTTAAAAAACCTTGTTGCTTTACTACCAAACCTGACAGCAGCAATTCGATCTGCTCTCGACTATCATCCGCTTCACTTTCACCAGCTTGTAAGAGGTTTTGATAGATACCTAAGCTACGTGCAGTAAGTTGTTCGTTGCGAAGGATGCGATCGCGAATTGTCTTTAAATGCTCAGGCTCATCTTGCGATTCCCATTTATTGATGATGTTTTCTGTCACCAAGGATTCCACAAAAAATCCCTCGGTTCCCCGTGGAATTTTTAAATCACCCGTGTGGGCTTCCCCCGCCATTTTTACTACTAATTCACATATTTTTTGCGTTAAAAAGGGCTGTCCTCCCGTCCAATATAAGATTTCTTTGAGAACTGCCTGCGGATTGGCTATGACCTTTTCTAACCCTTGCGCTAATGGTTGCGCTTCTTCTACGCTAAATCCTGACAAATCGATCGAGTGTCCGATATTAAAAGGTGTCCGATTTTTATCTACTATTAAATCGCTGGGTGTAGCTACTCCGAAAATCGCGAAGGTAATCCGGTTATATTCTGGATTAATGGCTCGTTGGTTGTAACAATAACGAATCAAGGCGAAAAAGTCATCGACGGGAAAATCTAAGCCTAAAATACTATCAATCTCATCGACAAATATAAAAATTCGCTCGTTAGCAAAGGTTTTTAATAAAATTTCTTCAATAAATTGACTCAATTTTTGCAGGAGAGAAACTTCTTCTTGTTCTTGCCACCAGGTTTTTAAGTTGACTTTTCCTACAAGATTGAAACTGCGCCACAAATCCCCAACAATTCCTTTGTACCACTGTAAAGGAGTAATGTTTTCACTGCCGATGCGGGTCATGTCGATCGTGCTGCATTGAAATCCTTCGGCTTGCAGTCGATGGAAGGTGCGAACGAGAAGGGAAGATTTGCCCATTTGTCGCGAATTGAGAATGTAGCAAAACTCGCCTCGTTTTAAGGCTTGATAAAGTTCGATATCTGCTTGTCGTTCGACATAGGTAGGCGCATCAGTTGTGAGACTGCCACCAATTTGATAAGAGTAATCTTTCATAATTGATAGTTAATTTTTTCGGATAATTTAGCGATCGCCCACGGCATCGCACAAATGTCTATCTTCCTCCTTCACTTCGGCATTTGTTCGCAAATAATCCCGCACGCGATCGCATCCAGAGGCTAGTACCCGATCTAACTCTACACTCTCCTCTAAATTCCAGAGAATTACTGTTTTATCCTCTGAAGCAGAAGCAAGAGTTTTGCCCTCAGAACTAAAAACTAAAGACCCCACCCGTGCGTTATGTCCAATTAAAGTGGTAATCTCATTGCCGTCACGTTGCCAAAGTTTAATCATACCGTCACTACCCCCTGTAGCGATCGTTTTATTGTCTGGACTAAAAGCCACACTCCAAATTCCAGAAATATGTCCCTTGAGAGTGTGTAGCAACTTACCATCACGACTCCAAAGTTTAGCCGTTTTGTCATCACTCGCCGAAACAATTACCTCGCCGTCCGGGCTGAAAGCTACACCAAAAACTAAACTACTGTGACCTTGAAGGGTCTTAATTAACCTACCATCAAGCCGCCAAAGCTTAACTGTCTTATCTCCACTTGTTGAAGCAATAACCTTCCCATCAGGACTAAAAGCTACCCCCCAAACCCCAGCTTTATGTCCTCTGAGGGGAGCCAATTCGGTTCCGTCTAACCGCCAAAGTTTGACTGTTCTATCCCCACTGGAAGAAGCTATAATTTTGCCGTCAGGACTAAAAACGACTCTCCTCATATCAACTCCTGCTGCGAGAGTCTTTAATAAAGTGCCATCAGCACTCCAAAGTTTAACTGATTTGTCTGCACTAGCTACAGCAATAATTTTGCTATCGGGACTGATAGCAACACCACTAAACGCAGAGTTACGCCCCTCAAATCGCCTCAGTAACTTACCGTTTCTGTGCCAAAGGAAAACTTCGTTTCCGCTTGATGAAACAACTAATCCTTGATTTTTGCTTAAAGCTACTCCCCAAACGCCAGCAGTATGTCTCCGTAGAATTGTCAGCAAGGAATTACTGAATTTCCAGAGTTTAACAGTGCCATCAAAAGAAGTCGATGCCAGATATTCCCCATTGTGACTAAATGAAAGATCGCTAATTGCGCTGCCATGTGCTTTGATTGTGGTGAGTAAGGTGCCGTCAATGTTCCAGAGTTTGAGTATTTGGTTATCAGAACCAGAGGCGATCGTTTCTCCATCGGGGCTAAAAGCTAATGCCTGAATTCCGGCCTCATGGGCGGCAATTGTTCTTAACAAAGTGCCGTCACGGTGCCAGAGTTTAATAGTACCATCTCCAGTGCCCGCAGCAATGGTATTACCATCAGGACTAAAGGTAATGGATAAGACAGGAGATTCATTTTGTGAAAGCGTTTTGAGCAAGGTGCCATCGCGCCGCCAGATTTTCACAGTGCTATCTTCAGAAGCTGAGGCAATTAACTCTCCATCTGGGCTAAAAATGGCTTTCCTGACTACGCCGAGATGCCCTGTTAATGTCTTGAATAATGTGCCATTGCGCCGCCACAGTTTCACCGTACTATCTTGGGAAGCTGAGACAATTAATTCTCCATCTTGGCTAAACTTGACGCTGTAAATTGGAGCTTTATGTCCTGTGAGAGTGTGTAAAGGTAGTGCTGCTTTATCTGTGCTACTGTTAAGCTGCCAGAGTTTAATTGTTAAGTCTCCACTCCCAGAAACGATAAGCTGACGATCGGGACTGATCGCAATTCCTAGAACGGGTGCTATATGTGCTTTGAAGGTGCGAATTAATCTGCCATCTTGATGCCAAATTTGCACTTCCCCGTCGCTTGTCCCCACAGCGATCTTCTCATCATCAGGACTAATGGCTAAGGCATTCATCCAACCACTATTGCCTGAAAAACGGTTATATTCAATTGCTCCATAAATTGCTCGACGTAGCGCCGATTCAACCATGTCATTTGTCGGGCGATCTGTACCGTTTAATAGTTGTAGTTCTTTTCTGGCTTTGAGGGCTTCTATTAAGGCATCTAACCGCTTATCTAAGGCAAACAAGGCTTCGGAATACCGCGTTATGCTTTGAATTTTACCAATTTTTTCGTTGCGTTGGCTTTGAGTAGCTTGATGATATTGTGAAAAGGCGATCGCTCCCAATCCTAAAGCTAAGATTAATGCCATACTTAGTGTTACTATAAAGTGTTTTTGTCGTTTGGCATTTTTTTTCTGCTCGAACAGTCGCGCTTCAACCTCTGTTAGTCGTGCTGCTTCTAGTGCTTGTTGCACTTCGATTCGGTCTAATTCTTCACTTTGGGATAAAAACTGATAATCTAGGTCACTTAAACTTTTTCCTCGCGCCCAATTCTGAGCGTCTTGCAATGCTTTTCCCCGCAATAGGCGCGATTTATCTTGTTGTTTTGCCGCCCACCACGCATCTAAGTTTTGCGAGTAAGGACGTAGTAATCCTAATTTGGTTTCGATCCATTCGCTGTCAAAAACTTTTTGATAAATTCGATTTTTTACTTTCAGGAAACCTTGTTTTTTTTCTACCAAGCCACTGAGTAGCAATTCTATTTGTTCTCGACTGTCATCGGTTGGCACTGCCACGCCTTGCCAAATTTTCTGGTAAATTCCCAGCCATCTACCCATGCGTTGCTCGTTTCGCAAGATGCGATCGCGGATTGTCTTTAAATGCTCAGGTTCATCTTGCGATTCCCAGTTATTGATGATGTTTTCTGTCACTACCGATTCCACAAAAAATTCCTCGGTTCCCGGTGGTATTTTTAAATCCCCGCTGTGGGATGCGCCCGCTATTCTTACCACTAATTCACATATTTTTTGAGTTAAAAATGGCTGCCCTCCAGTCCAAGCTAAGATTTCTTTGAGAACTGCTTGCGGATTTGCTATGACATTTTCTAACCCTTTCGCTAATGGTTGCGCTTCTTCTAAGCTAAATCCTGACAAATCGATTGCTTGTCCGATATTAAAAGGTGTCCGATTTTTATCGGCGATTAAATCGCTTGGTGTAGCTACTCCAAAAATCGCGAAGGTAATCCGGTTGTATTCTGGATTAATGGATCGTTGGTTGTAACAATAACGAATCAAGGCAAAAAAGTCATCAACGGGAAAATCTAAGCTTAAAATACTATCAATCTCATCGACAAATATAAAAATTCGCTCGTTAGCAAAGTTTTCTAATAAAAGATCTTCAATAAATTGACTCAATCTTTGCAGAAGAGAAACTTCTTCTTGTTCTTTCCACCAAGTTTTTAAATTAACTTTTTCTAACAAATTGAAGCTGCGCCACAAATCCCCAACAATTCCTTTATACCATTGTAATGGAGTGATATTTTCGCTGCCGATGCGGGTCATGTCGATCGTGCTGCATTGAAATCCTTCGGCTTGCAGTCGGTGCAGGGTACGGACTAAGAGAGAAGATTTGCCCATTTGCCGGGAGTTAAGCACGTAACAAAATTCGCCAGCTTTTAAGGCTTCATAAAGTTCGGAATCTGCTTGTCGCACTACGTATGTAGGCGCATCACTGGCGAGACTGCCACCAATTTGGTATGTTACCTGGGTCATGCCGTTTATGGGTGGGTTTAAAGATGAGTATTTAGTAAATTTATTTAGAGGTGAGGATGTGGTGCTGGAGCTTCATTATAATATAAATAATTCCAAATATTGGTTAATTACCCCCTTTTTTTTAGTCCGCCTATGCGGACTTTGTTTGTATAGCAGCGATTTCCAATCGCCAGAAAACGTCGAGTTTTTAAGGCTGATATTGGACGCAAAGAAACTGTAAAGTGGGGTCTAAATAAAGTTGTGCGAACCAAAATAGAGGCGGTACAACTCGCAGCTTAGCGTACAGCGGTTGTTATCGATATGAATCAGCCCCATACTCAATAATTTAGAAGCCACTATCGGATCTAATTCGACTCCGTGTTCCGATTTTACCACTTGTTTAAGTGCAACCGCAAGTTCGGGATAGTCTTGCAATGTTGCCCAAAAACTCCGCAGGTAATCTTTATAAATTCCCGCTATTGTCGGAGCTTGTTGTAGTACCTGATCTAGCGTTACACTGTTTTGACAGAGGTGGTAAAGAGCTAGCCGCACCAGATAAGGATGTCCCCCCACCATTGCCATCAGTCGATCGGCATCGGGGCTATCTGTCCAATCCAGTCCGTGACGCTGGGCTAAAGCAAGTATCTGCTCTTCTGTAAAATAGGGCAATTGCAGCGGTAAACCGACATTAAAAGGCGATTCAGTTATCTTTAAAGGAATATAAATTTCTGTGGAGTGAAGAACAATTAACCGCAGTTTTCCCAAAGTTTCAATCCGCTTTGCTTCTTCATGCCAGCTTCGCAGCAGCGGCAAAAATTCTCTAGCAATTTTGGGATATTCAAAAATTATATTTACTTCATTTAAAGCTAACACAAGAGGAGTATTTATTTCTGCTAATACATATTGTTGCAAATAGATGGTGCAGCTTACTTTGCTACCCATGTCTTCATCCCAATAATCATCTAATAGAGGTGGTAATTCTAGGTTACGGCTGATGTTGGCACAAAACCAGCGTAAAAATTTATCGATATTGGCTAAGACAGCTTCCTCGGCTTGCTGAAAATCTAAACTTACAGTTCGATAGTCAAGAGAAGTCGCGCGATCTAAAATCCGTAGCAGAAGGGAACTTTTTCCCATCTTCCTGGGAGCTTTAATCCGCAGCACACTTCCTGGTTTGGTAATCTCTCGATAGGCGAGTTCTTCAATTAGCGGGTGAGGGATATAAAATGGCGAATCCAGGGGCACGGGAGAACCGGGAAATTCTAAAGGTGTTGCTAGGCATTTGCTGCGGGTGAATGCTTCAATTAATTCTCGTTCCTCTGCGGTGAGGGAACGTGATTCTACACAAGAGCGAAAATTTGATTTGCTAATAGATGTCTGCAAGATTTGAGAGAGAGATTGCCACAAAGACGAGGCGATGTTTCTCAGGTAATGCTCTCCGTAATGAGAGCCCGATGCAATACTTGTATAAGTCTTTCCTTCCCAAACTTGGCGGAGTATGATTTCTTGTACTGGATATAAATCTTTTTGTAATCGCACACGAGTTAGCTGTAGTACCTCATCTATCGTCATAACTGGCAATAACTATATAAGTGTATCGTTGATATTATCACTTATGATTGACTGTAAAGCTGAAAGCGATCGCCTATTGGATTGCCACACGATCCTGTCGCGACATTTCTCAGGGGGTAATTGGTCACATCGGTTAATTATCCCCCGAAGAGTATCACTATCAATAAATAATTCCCTCGCGGGGTGGGGACGGGTGTATTTAACCTGTCTGCACTCTTCAAGGGTACAAGAGTGAACCGACCTCTAGAGGTTTTTGAGAATGGTTCTCTTGATTATGTTAAATCCGTGACATCCGTTAAATCTGGTGATTACCCCGTTGCCTGACTGATCGCTGAGTGCTATAACCTAATTTCAATGGGCGCTGGCGCTCTTACTGGAAAGGAATCTGCGCTCAGTTTGTCTTGATCCTTTGCCAAAATGTCATGCCGGTGTCACAGTTGGTAGTAAAGGCAGAATAAAAAATGTGACAGTTGACTTTGCTAAAGCTTAGTCGATTGATGTTAATTTAATTAACAGTAGTTTCAGATCGCTGCATTTACTCATCACAAGCGTTAACTCCAAAAGCATAATTCTTCTTTTTGTGCTAGCAGGTTTTTTGATTTCCCTGTAATCCTGTTTTAAAAACTTTAGCAAATAACCTAGTTGATTTAATGCAAATGGTTCATAAAATATTTCCTAATTATTTTATTCCTCACGGTCATTGCTACTTGTGGAAGCCGGGATTAGTGGGGCTACACGTTTTGTCCGATGGCTTGATAGCCGTCGCTTACTTTGTGATACCGCTCACGCTGATTTATATTGTCAAAAAGCGGAAAGATGTGCCTTTTGACTGGGTTTTCATGCTGTTTAGCTCTTTTATTATCTGCTGCGGGATTACCCATATTATGGAAATATGGACGCTGTGGCATCCTAATTATTGGTTCTCTGGTTTTCTTAAAGCGATTACGGCGCTGATTTCGCTATCTACAGCAGCAGTGCTGGTGGAACTAATCCCAAAAATCTTGGCTATTCCCAGTCCAGATCAATTGGCGGTGGCAAATGTAGCTTTACAAAAGGAGATTGGCGAGCGCAAACAAGCTCAAGAAGCACTCTCGGAATTAATGCTAGAATTGGAAAAACGGGTTATTGAGAGGACGATCGCTTTAGAATCCACTAATGAACTTTTGCTACAGGAAAATCGCGATCGCTCTTTGGCTGAAAATTCATTGCGGCACTCGGAAGCTAAACTGCTAGAACAAACTCAGCATTTAGAAAACGCTCTGCAACAACTTAAAGGCGCTCAAGCTCAACTCGTGCAAACTGAAAAAATGTCGTCTTTGGGGCAAATGGTAGCTGGGGTTGCCCACGAAATAAATAACCCTGTCAACTTCATTTATGGCAATCTGATTCCGGCTGAGGAATACATTAAAGATATTGTGGCATTGATTAAGGCTTATCAAGTTTATTACCCCACTCCTGCGCCGGAAATTGCAGACAAAATTCACACTATCGAACTCGATTTTATTTTAAAAGACCTGCAAAAACTTTTGGGTTCGATCAAAATTGGAGCAGAGCGAATTAGGGAGATTGTTAAATCTTTACGGACTTTCTCTCGGTTAGACGAAGCCGACATGAAAAAGGTAAATATCCATGAAGGTCTCGATAGCACTTTAATGATTTTGCAGCACCGCTTGAAAGAACAACCAAACCGTCCGCCTATCCAAGTGATTAAAGAGTATGGAGATTTGCCAAAATTGGAATGCTACGCTGGGCAGCTTAACCAAGTATTTATGAATATTTGTTCTAATGCTATTGACGCTTTAGAACAGATGGCACAGCAGGGAGATTTGGCCAACGGCTATTGGGAAAATAATTTCTCTGGCAACTTACAAAACACCTATTGCCCACTTCTAAAAATTCGCATCCGCACGCTTTTAGTTGATGGCAAGTGGGTGCAGATTCACATTGCTGATAATGGCACTGGCATAGATTATGATGCGATCGCAAAAATTTACGATCCATTTTATACGACGAAACCTATCGGTGCTGGTACCGGGCTGGGTTTGGCAATTTCTTATCAGATTATTCAAGCCCATGAAGGTTATTTGCGCTGCACTTCCGAGGTTGGGAGAGGTACTGAGTTTATCATTGAAATTCCTTTGCGATCGCAATTTGGCGATCGCCACCTAGTGCAAAAGCAAGCTGTTATGAACAAGCTGGGTTGAGGCGTTAATAAATAATAAATAATGCTGAATCCAGCTACAATTTTCGTTTTTTTTATTTTTTGCCTAACTGAGGCATCATCAAATTCATACTATCTACCAATAACAAGTATTATGTGGGAAGCACTCAAAAATATCTTTTCCCCAACTCAGTATATGCCTCACGGTCATTGCTATCTTTGGCAAACGCCTTTAGTGTGGCTGCACGTAACTGGGGACTTTTTAATCGCGATCGCCTACTATTCAATTCCGGCGATGCTAATTTATTTTATCTTCAAGCGGCGCGATGTTCCTTTTTTAGGAATATTTGCTTTATTTGGTGCATTTATTATTCTGTGCGGCACGGGTCACTTGCTAGACATTTGGACGTTGTGGCATTCCGCTTATTGGCTGTCGGGGATTGAAAAAGGAATTACTGCACTGGTTTCCTGCTTCACAGCCGCCTCGATGGTAACACTATTGCCCCAGTTTTTGTCTTTAAAAACCCCCCAAGAATTAGAGACCATAAATCGCCAATTGCAGAGTGAGATTTCTGTGCGGGAAGATGCTGAATTAGCGTTGCGCCACGCTTATGATGATTTAGAAATTAAAGTCCAAGAGCGCACCGCAGAGTTGACAGAAATTAATGGTTATTTAGAAGCAGAAATTAGAGAAAGAATAGCTGCTGAATCGGCTTTGCGCGAACGAGAAACTAGGTTAACAGAACAACAAACTGGCTTGCTAGAATTAGCCAAAAATTCTAGTATATACGAGGGAAATATCGGCGAGGCGTTGAGAGAGATTACGCAAATGGCAACCCGTACTCTGAATGTTGAGCGGGCAAGTATTTGGTTTTATCAGGAAGATAAATCCGCAATGTGCTGTGCGGATCTTTACGAACTGACGCCCAATCAACACAGCGCCGGTGCAGAACTGAAAGTTGCTGACTATCCTAGCTATTTCCAAGCTTTGAATACAGAACAGGCGATCGCAGCGGTTGATGCCAAAACCGATCCGCGCACCCGAGAATTTAGCGAATCTTATTTGATGCCTTTAAACATCTCGTCGATGCTAGATGTTCCTATTACCCATAAAGGGCAAATTGCGGGTGTAATTTGTTTAGAACATCTGGGAACGACCAGGAATTGGACGCTCGACGAACAAAGCTTCGCTAGCTATGTGGCGCAGATCGCAGCTTTAGCAATGGAAGCTCGCGATCGTAAGCAAGCTGAGTTAAACTTGCGTTCTGTCACCGAACGTTTGCAATATTTGCTGGCGACTACCCCGGCGGTGATTTTTAGCTGCAAATTAGGGGGAAATTATGATGTAACATTTGTCAGCGATAATATTGTTTCAATGATTGGTTACGAAGCGCGAGAATTGGTTGATGGTTCCCTTGATTGGCATAGCCTGGTTCATCCAGAAGATCGAGAGATTGTTGATACTTCATTCGCTCAGATATTGGAAAAAGAATCGATTTCCTACGAATACCGCGAACGGCACAAAGACGGTAGTTATCGCTGGATTTACGATGAGATCAAGTTAGTCAAAAATTCTGCTGGCATACCTGTGGAGTGCGTGGGTTATGGAGTAGATATTACTGCTCGCAAACAGGCGGAAGCAGCTTTGCAGCAACAAGTTAAAAGAGAGCGGCTCGTGAATGCTATTCAAGAGCGGATTCGCTCCTCTCTTAACCTAGAAGAAGTAATGAAAATGGCTGTGGAAGAAATTCGCCAGTTTTTGTCAACTGATAGAACAGTTATTTACCGCTTTAACCCAGATTGGAGTGGATTTATAGCCGTCGAGTCGGTATCTGTCAGTACGATGCCGATTTTGGGAATTGACATTAATGACCCTTGTTTTCGAGAACGCTACGTCTCTGTTTACGAGCAGGGACACCTGCGCGCGATCGACAATATTTATACGGCAGGTATTTCAGAGTGCCACGTTAATTTACTGAGCGAGTTGGAAATTAAAGCTAACCTCGTGGTTCCCATTTTGCAAGGTGAAAAACTCTGGGGGCTACTAATTGCTCATCACTGCCGCAGTCAAAGGCATTGGACTTCTTCTGAGATAGAATCTCTCCAGCAAATTTCCGTGCAGCTAGCAATTGCCATCCAGCAATCCACCCTTTTTGAACAAGCCAAAACAGAAATTGCGGAACGCAAATTAGCAGAAACAGCATTACAAAAAGCTGTCGTAGCTGCTGATACAGCTAACCGCGCCAAGAGCGAATTCCTTTCTTCTATGAGCCACGAACTGCGGACTCCTCTGAATGCCATTCTCGGATTTAGTCAGGTGATGGTGCGCGATTCATCTCTCAACAATCAACACCAGCAGCACCTAGAAATTATTAATCGCGCCGGTGAACACTTGCTTTCGCTAATTAATGACATTTTGGAAATGTCCAAAATTGAAGCGGGCAGAAGTCAGCTTAATAAAAGCAGTTTTAATTTAATGCGCTTGCTAAAAACCTTAGAAGAAATGTTTCGATTAAAAGCTAAATCTAAGAAATTGCAGCTAAATTTGGAAGTGGGTGACGGTGTACCGGATTTTGTTAGTGGAGATGAAGGTAAATTGCGCCAAATTTTGATTAATCTTGTAGGAAATGCGATCAAGTTTACAGAGATGGGTAGCGTTACTTTGCGAGTTAAAAAGAAGGTAGAAGAAAGTTTGGGGGCTGAAACCGCAGAGTTTTCGGACACACAAAAACAACTTGCCGACGCGGGTTGTGAACATTCCGAAAGCTTAGCGGTTGAAACCACAGCTATACAAAAAAAACCCGGATGGTGCACTGGTTTTAATCAGTCCGAAAGGTTGGCGGACTTTGATGCTGTAGACGCGAATGACCTTCGCCCGGAATTGTTACGCCTTCAGTTTGAAATTGAAGATACTGGCCTTGGCATTGCCGCAGAAGAGATGAATAAGTTATTTGAACCCTTTGAGCAAACAAAAACAGGTCAAAAGTCTCAACAGGGGACTGGATTAGGTTTACCAATTAGCCGCAAATTTGTACAAATGATGGGAGGAGATATTACTGTCAGCAGTACACCTGAGTTGGGAAGTAAGTTTGCATTTGATATTCAAATCCGCCTTGCCCCTCCCAGCGAGATTAAAATCCTTAAACCGCAGAAAAAAGTCATTAGTTTAGCACCGAATCAACCAGAATACCGGATTTTGGTTGTTGACGATCGCGCCGATAACTGCCTAGTAATAGAGAGATTATTGTCACCACTAGGCCTCATGGTGCGATCGGCTAGAGATGGTCAAGAAGCTATTGCTGTATGGGAGGATTGGCAACCGCACCTGATCTGGATGGATATGCAAATGCCTGTCATGGATGGCTATGAAGCCACAAGACAAATTAAAGCTCATCCTCTTGGAAAACAAACTGCAATAGTTGCTCTTACTGCTAGCGCTTTTGAAGAAGAACGACAAACTATTTTAGGAGCAGGCTGCGATGATTTCATGCGTAAACCCTTCGAGGCAAAGATATTATTTGCGAAAATGGAAGAACTTTTAGGAGTGCGTTACATTTACGAGGAATCTGTTGATGCACCACTAGAAAAGGAAAGCGAAATTAGCGGAGTGACTAGCAATCAATCTGTCGAGTCACAACTCTGTCAAATGCCTATTGAGTGGGTACAAAAGATATCTCATGCTGCTCATGAATGTTGCGACGATAAAATTGTCAAGTTGATTGAGGAAATGCCGAGTCAGTTTGCTTTATCCGCACAATATTTAACTACTTTGGTGCAGGATTTCCTATTTGACGATATTATAGATATAGCGCAGTCAGCAGTTGCGATGAGGTAAAAATACCAGTTTTCAACTAATCTAAAGTTGGGAGGTTATTTTTTTTTAAAAAGACCTAACATTAAGCCCAAATAGCGTCTCCTTGCCATCTCTTTTTAGGATAGAAAATCGAAATTTATACTATGGCGTTTTTTTTTGAGGTAAACTTCTTAAGTGTTAATATCTTTTCTCTTAATAAACTACCGTGAGCGATCGCATGGACAGCAATCAATATTTTACAATTCAACCCAACATTTTAGTAGTTGATGATAAGCCCGATAATGTGCGGCTTTTATCTACAATTTTGACCGAACAAGGGTATCAGGTTCGTAAAGCGCTGAACGGGCAAAGGGCGATCGCTACAGTGCAAGAGTTTCCGCCGACTCTAATTTTGCTGGACGTGATGATGCCAGACATGAATGGATATGAGGTATGTGCAAAGTTGAAAGCTTCACCAAAAACCAGTTCCATTCCCGTGATTTTCTTAAGCGCCTTAGATGACGTTTTAGATAAGGTGAAAGCTTTTGATGTGGGAGCAGTTGACTATATTACTAAACCTTTTCAAGGTAAAGAAGTGTTGGCACGAGTGGCAAATCAGTTAACAATTCAAAGTCAACAACAGTTACTTCAAGAGCAAACGAAGCAATTCCAAGAACTTGTCGAACGTTTGCAAAACGAAATTAAAGAGCGGCAGGGGGTGGAGGTAGCTTTACGGCTTGCTCAAACAAAGTCGGATCATTTATTGCTGAATATTTTACCAGCAGCGATTGTTGAAAATTTGAAAAAGGGCCAGGGTTCTCCTGCCCAGAGGTTTGATTCAGCAACAGTTCTTTTTGCCGATATTGTCGATTTTACGTCTATTGCTGCTAGAATGTTACCTCTAGAATTGGTAAATGTACTGAACCAGATTTTTTCAAGGTTTGACCAACTAACTGAAAAACACGGTTTGGAAAAAATTAAAACAATTGGAGATGCTTATATGGTAGCGGGGGGGTTGCCTGTGCCGAGGGCAGATCATGTAGAAGCGATCGCGAAAATGGCCTTGGATATGCAGGAAGCGATCGCGGATTTTCAAACTGACAGAGGCGAACCATTTCAAATTCGGATTGGCATTCATACAGGGCCCGTAGTTGCTGGCGTAATTGGCACTAAAAAATTTATATATGACTTGTGGGGAGATACTGTTAATGTTGCTTCTCGGATGGAATGTCAAGGATTACCGGGATATATTCAAGTTACTACGGCTATTTACGAACTGTTAAAAGATCAGTATTTATTTGAGGAAAGAGGTGCGATCGCGGTTAAAGGAAAAGGAGAGATGATCGCCTATTGGCTAAAGGCTACAAAAGATAATTCAGCGGTTGAAACCGATGCTTGTCAAACGCAGTCCACTCCTACCGAACTAAGAGAATACCCACATACCCGAATTATTTAAGAAGTCGGGCATCTCACCTACGAACTATGGATGAACGTCGAGCTAATCCTTAAAAAATGAAAATAATTTGCAGCTTCCAATTTGTATTTTCCCGGACGATTTCAATGCGATCGATAAATTCTCGAAAGTAAAACCTGCGTTCTGATTCTGATAAATCGAGCCAAAATTGCGGCAGGGAAACTGTTTGGGCAATTTCTCGCAAATTTACTGGGGGTAGTTGCGCTAATTTGCTTTGCTGTTCGGCAATTTCGGTGCGAATTTTGTATGCTCTCAACTCTGCCGTTTCCGTGTCTAATATGCCGCTGTCAATCAGGGCCCCAAGTTGCTGTATGATTTCTTGTTTTGATGCGATCGCCCTGACAATTCCTGCTTTAATTCCATTCATATTCGGCATTTGTAACCCAGCAACAGCATCGGGTAAATCTCGACAAATACCGGCGATGGTTAATTGCAATACTTCATCGTAGGAAAGGCCGCTACATTTAGGCTGTTTTGGACAGTTAATCGGTCGCAAATAAAGGTATTCTTTTTCTTTGCGGTAGGAGGTGACTTTGGCAACTGTCATGGGCGATTTGCATTCTGCACAAATTGCTAAACCTGCGAGGGAACGTGGGGCGCTAGCGCTGCGAGGAGAAAGGCAGCGGTTGCGGCGCAGCAACCTGTCTATTTGGGCGGCTTCTTCTCTGGAAATAATCGGGACGTGGGTGTTAGAAATTACTTGACCGTTTTGATATTCCAAATCGCCTCGGTAGGCGGGATTTGTCAGCCAGCGGCGGCCGGTACTTACAGAGATTTTTTTGTTATATTTCTTGGCTAAATACCGCACGGAACCTCGTAAGGAACCGTAAATTAAAAAGTGTTCAAAAAAGTCTTTGACGGTGGGGGCGGTGGTTTTATCGATCGTATAACAATCTTTGCCGCGCCGGTAGCCGTAAGGAGCCTTACCCGGTGGAATCCGGGATTTGATGCGGTTGCGCGCGTGTCCTTTGCGAATACTCCGGCTGTGTTGGCTGCGCTGGATTTCTGCGAGGATTTGCAGCAAGTTTTGGCGGTTTCGCGGTTCTGTTTCTGCTTGTACGATGATTTCGACGCCGAGGTTTTCGAGTTGGGCGAGGTGCGAACACACTTGCTGCAATGTGTCGCCTAGTTCTTCAAACCGCTGAATTAACAAGTATTTGACTGGTTCTGTTTGGCAGTCTTTGAGGAGTTGCTGCAGTTGTTGTCGCCCTCCTAAGTCTTGATAGGTGCGATCGACTTCTTGACCCCAAATTTCCGGTGGAGGTGCTGCTTCCAGTAGCGGTTCGGTGTAAGAATAAGCGATGATTTTCATCTGTTACTCGCTGAGTTCGATGATGTTACCGTCGGGATCTTGGGTAAATAATGCCGATCGACCTGACGCACTCATTTGGAACGGGCAATTGTGAGCGATTAACTGCTGTTTGGCTGCCTCTAAGTTGGCCACAGAAAATGCTAGATGTCGGTTGCGTCCCCATTTGGCATGGTCTACGGCATCTGGGATAATTGTTGCACCTAAAATTAGGTGGAGCTGGAAGTCGCCGATTTGATACCAGATTCCAGGAAATTTTAAGTCTCGATCTATTTTTGGCAGTCCTAATACGGTGCTATAAAAGTGTTGGGATTTTTCCAGGTTGGAGATGAGTATGGCGCTGTGGAGGGATTGAGTAATTTGCATTTCTGTTTGGTATTTATTTTTTTTATTTTAACCACTGATGCAGGCTGATGAGCGCTGATGAACGCAGATTGGTTGATGTTTGTTCAGTTTTTGATATGATAACATTGTCCGTCGCTCTTAATATATCCATTATCAAGTCTTGTAACAAAAAACTGCCCGCTGGGAGTGTTTTTAACAATGGTTTCTCAAAAAAGTGCGATCGTCTCCAGATCGGGCAAATTCCGTCTCCGCAATGTCTTGGTAGTTCCCTTTGTTCTCCAAATTTTGGCGGCTGTTGGCTGCGTTGGCTATCTCTCTTACAGAAACGGAGAGCAGATAGTCAACGATATTGTTAGTCAGTTGCGGCACGAAGTGAGTGCGAGAGTTTACGAACGTGTTCAAACCTATTTGGAAGCTCCGCCACTGGTGAATCAGATCAATCAGGATGCTGTACCTTTGGGGGTGTTGAACTTTGACGATTTGGAGCAAGCTAGACCATATTTTTGGAAACAAGTTCTGCAATTTAAGTCGATCGGTCACGCGGGAATTGCCAACGAAAAAGGTCAGTACCTGCGTGTGGGTTGGGTAAATCGGCTAGTTGGACTTGAAAAACCTCAGCTTGCCCAGCAACTGATTCCGGGGGGCGGCGACTTGATATATTACAACCTTGACGATAATGGAAACCCGACAACAATCGAAAAAAACACGCCCAATTATGACGTTCGCACGCGCCCTTTTTACAGAGTAGCTGTTGAGAAGAAACAGGCAGCTTGGAGTAAAGTTTATATTAATTTTGGCTACGGTACGCTGCAAATTAATGCGAGTCTACCCTATTATGATGCCGAAGGGAAACTAATTGGCGTGCTGACTTGCCAGATGGGACTAGATCAAATTCGCCACTTCCTGCAAACCTTAAGGGTGGGTAATTCCGGTCAAGTATTTATCATTGAACCCCAGGGTGAGTTAATAGCCACTTCGGTTAAAGAACAGCCTCTTTCGGTGGGAATAGGCAAAGATACAAAGCGGCTCAAAGCACAGGAAAGCAGCAACCCATTGATGCGTCAAAGTGTGATTTATCTGCTCGAACGCTTCAAGCATTTGGAAGACATCGATCAAACTGTTCAACTTGACTTTAAGTTTAACGGTGAGCGGCAATTTATCCAAGTTTCTCCGCTAACTGACAAGTACGGCCTCAATTGGCTGAGTGTAGTAGTAGTTCCTGAAGCCGACTTTATGGCGCAAATTTATACTAACACTCGCCAGACCATTTTGCTGTGTATTGTGGCTCTCATTGTCTCTGTTGGAGCGGGTATTCTCACTGCTAGCTGGATTACTCGCCCCCTGAAACAAATTGCTCAAGCTTCAGAATATCTAGCAGGTGGTGCTCTTAACCAGAACGTTGATTCCAGTCTGATTTTGGAAATTGAAACCTTAAGAAATTCCTTTAACAGCATGGCGAGACAACAGCAAGAATCTTTTGAAACCCTAGAAGATAAAGTCAAAGAACGTACCTCTGAACTCGCTACAGCCACTAAACAAATTGCTGCTCTCAACCAGCGCCTGAAAGCGGAAAACCTCCGCATGAGCTCTGAGCTCGATATGCTCAAACAAATGCAGCAGTTGATTCTGCCAAAACCTGCTGAACTTGCAGCCCTTGAAGATTTAGATATTGCCGGATTTATGGAGCCAGCCTCGGAAGTAGGTGGTGATTACTACGACGTACTTTGTACTAACGGAGTTGTCACGATTTGCATTGGTGATGTCACCGGACACGGATTGGAAAGCGGCATTTTGATGGTGATGACTCAAGCTGCTGTCCGCACTCTTCAGGAAATGCAAGAATCCAACCCGGTGCGTTTTTTAGATACCCTCAACCGCACTATTTATAAAAATGTCCAGCGCATGAACTCCGACAAAAATATGACACTAGCTTTGCTAAACTATGCGAATCGCACCATTAGTATCAGCGGCCAACATGAGGAAACTCTTGTGGTCAGGAAAGGCGGTAAAATCCAGCGGATAGACACCATAAATTTAGGATTTCCTATCGGCTTAGATGAGGATATTTCCGATTGGATAAGCCATGTTTTAGTAGACTTAGAGCCGGGGGACGGGGTGGTGCTTTATACTGACGGCATCCCCGAAGCTAGAAATATGCACAAAAAATTCTACGGTATTGAAAGACTCTGTGAAGTGGTTTCTCAAAACTGGCATTTGAGCGCCGAACAAATCAAGGAAGCCACCATCGCTGATTTGCGAAAATTTATTGGAGAACAAAAGGTATTTGATGACATTACTTTGCTAGTATTGAAGCAACAGGGAAATATTGTGCATAATTTATGAGTGACGGTCGTCAACGCGGTTCCTACGACGAGGGGTCTTGGATTTACTGGTCAAGCATCGAAGCATAAACCGGATTTCGAGTTCCGCGCCTGTAAGTTCTAATATTTTACAGCGAGCGAGTCAAACAATTTTTCGCTTCCCGATTCGGAAGTATAAATTATGAAACCACAAATAAATTTAGCATCATCTAAATCTCCAGAAGAACTCCATACCCAGCTACGGGAGTTGAGCGAAAAACTTGAGGAAGTAGAGGATGAAAAAAATAGCTATGAAACCTTAGTAGAAATTATCACGGAACACTCCACGGATCTGGAAAACCAGATCCGTCATAAAAACCGAGAGATGCAGACTTACATCGAGCAGGTAAAAAAGGTTATAGATGCAGCTATTGCTGTAAAAAACAATAGCTTTCAACCCCAGATATTGTCAGATGTGGCAGCGCGCAGTGATGCACTGGGAGAACTGGCACAGGTATTTTCCCATATGGTGCAAACGGTGAAAGCGCGGGAACAAGAATTAGAGAAACTTTTGCAGGCTTACGGACGTTTTGTTCCCGATGAATTTCTCCAATTTCTCGGCAAGCAAAGCATGGTTGATTTCCAGCTTGGAGATCACGTGAGCAAAGAGATGGCAATTATGTTTTCCGATATGCGTTCGTTCACCACGATGGCGGAGCAAATGACTCCTCAAGAAAACTTTGACTTCATCAATAACTATTTACAGCAAGTTAGTCCAGAAATTCGGAAGCACAACGGTTTTATTGTCAAGTATATTGGAGATGGAGTCATGGCAGTTTTTCCCGATGGCGTTGATGATGCTATTCAGGCAGGAATTGTGAAGTTGGAACAGTTGCAAAAATACAATCAAAGCCGTAAAATAAATGGGGATATACCGCTAAAGATTGGCATTGGTATCCATGTGGGTGATACGATGGTTGGGATTATTGGAGATGCGAATCGGATGCAAGCAGATGCGCTCTCAGATCATGTCAATCTCACCGCTCGTCTGGAAGGTTTGACTAAGTATTATGGCGTATCTTTATTAATTTCTGGAGATGTGGTACAACGTTTGAGTCAACCCGAAAAGTATCATATCCGTTTTTTGGATCGGGCTATTGTCAAAGGTAGACAAGAAGCCATTACAGTTTGTGAGGTGTTAGATGTTGAAGTAGAACCAGTGCGATCGCTCAAAATTCAAACTTTGCCTATATTTGAGGAGGGACTCCAAGAATATTGTCAGGGAAATTTTGCTAAGGCCATAGTTTGTTTTGAACAGATAGTAGCCCTAAATCCAGATGACAAGCCCAGTCAACTTTACCTAAAACGCATCCAATCGCTGTTAGAAAATAGTCTTCCGGCTAACTGGAATGGCGTGTGGAAATTCACCAAGAAGTGACCTTAATACATCAATTGGATAGAGAAAAATCATGACATCTGGAAGCTTAAAAACAATGACACAAATATTTGGAGAATTCATTGAAGAATTTCCTCCTGAACACGACTCCCTAGAACTTACATTTACTCCCAGTTCTCGCCCGATCAAACAGCGCTGGCGCAACAACAGGCTTTCAGCTCATTTTGTAGCCGATTATTTGTCTAGCTTTCTACCTGTGGATGAGGAGGATGCTAGCAGCGAGAAACGGATCAAACAAAGCAAGGGAGCAGTGAGCTACGTAGCCAACGAACTGTTAGAAAATGCGATAAAATTCAATAACGATGATACCAATTACAAGGTCAGATTTGGCATCCACTTTATTGGTGAAACAGAGGTGACGGCGGTAATTTTTGCCAGTAATAGTGTCACTTCAGAAGGGGCGAATAAGTTGAAGGAGTTTATTGAAGAAATTATGGCTTCCGATCCAAATGAACTTTATTTGCAGCAGCTTGAAAAGAATGCGGAATCGGAAAGTGATACCTCTGGATTGGGATTGCTGACGATGATTAATGACTATTCAGCTAAGATAGGTTGGAAATTCGAGCCCAGGCCAGATAGTGATACCATCATTGTTACGACTGTGGTTCAAATTAGGGTCTAGTTTCTAGCATTTCAATATTTACTCTCTTGTGCGATCGCAATATTTTAGTCAGGAAACAAAATCACAATGGGCATTCAAGAAATTAAAGGTGAAGATTACAGCATTCAATACGATCGAGAATCAGTCACAGTCACTTTCAAAGGCGAACTCAGCCTGAGCGGCCCAGCAGAGTATGCACCAATAGCCGAATTGTTAGATGAGGTCGCCAATGGCGAACCGCCTACTATTACCTTGAACCTAAAACAATTGGAATTTGTTAACAGTTCCGGTATCAGTATGCTGTCTAAATTTGTCATTAGCGTCCGAAAAAAGAAAACTATTCAACTTTTGGTATTGGGTTCAAATGATATTCCTTGGCAACAGAAATCTCTCAGAAATTTAGAAAAGCTGTTGCCAACTTTGAAGCTCGAATTAGCGTAGGATATGTGTAAATTTTAACTACAGTTAACACAGGCGGGACGCCCGTGCCACACACAGTTAACACAGGCGGGACGCCCGTGCCACAGTTAACACAGGCGGGACGTCCGTGCCACAGTTAACACAGGGGGGACGCCCGTGCCACACATAGTTAACACAGGCGGGACGCCCGTGCCACACATAGTTAACACAGGCGGGACGCCCGTGCCACACACAGTTAACACAGGCGGGACGCCCGTGCCACACACAGTTAACACAGGCGGGACGCCCGTGCCACACATAGTTAACACAGGCGGGACGCCCGTGCCACACATAGTTAAAATAGATAAATTTGGATGTTAGTAAATTGCTTAAGTTTGCTGGATCGGCAGTTCCATGATAAACTCGGTTCCCTTGCAGGGTTCCGACTCGCACCGAAGCGATCCTCGGTGATTCTCTACTAAGATTTTGTAGACAATAGACAATCCTAAACCGGTACCTTTACCGATTTCCTTGGTGGTGAAAAACTGCTCGAACATTCGTTCTTTTATCTGTGGTGTCATTCCGGGTCCCGTGTCAGCAATCCGCACTCTCACGCGATCGGGCCCTGCTAATTCTGTGCTGATAAAAATTTTTAGCGCAGCATTGGGCTGATTTTGTGCTGCCTCGTCCAAAGCATCGATCGCGTTGGTAATTAGATTCATAAATACTTGATTTAGCTGTCCTGAATAACACTCTACAGGAGGCAATTTTCCATATTTTTTAATTACTTGAATATCGCGACGGTCTATTTGAGAATTGAGACGGTTTCGCAAAATTAACACGGTGCTATCAATGCTGTCGTGCAAGTCGCACATGGTCATGTTACTGTTATCGGTGCGCGAAAAGTTGCCCATAGATTTGACAATTTCGCGAATGCGATTGGAACCCATTTGCATGGAAGACATAACTTTAGGCAAGTCTTCAACTAGAAAATCAAGATCTATCTCTTCGATTTTAGCTGTGATTTCGGGACAGGGATTGGGATAGCATTCTTGATAGAGACGCAGCAGGTTCAGCAAATCTTGAGTATAAATTGCGGCATGGCTCAAGTTGCCGTAAATAAAACTAACTGGGTTATTAATTTCGTGGACGATACTAGCCATTAGCGCCCCCAGCGAAGACATTTTTTCGCTGTGGAGGAGTTGAGCTTGAGTTTGTTTGAGTTCGCAAAGTGCGCGATCGAGCTGGGCCGCTTGAGCTTCCGCTTTCGAGGTAGCAGCACAACTTTCTTGATAAAGTTCAACCTGTTTGAGGTCGATTTCAAATTGTTCGATTTCGCTTTCTTGCTGGTATTGACTCACCACGGCATCGAAAGCTTCTAGCAAGTCGCCGCCCGCTGCTTCCACAATGTACAGCAGGTGGGGGTTTTCCAGCCTGAGTTCGGCATCGGGAACTTGCACCAAGGCTTTTATTCGATCGATATATGCGCGCACTTGTTTGTCTAAATACAGTGGCGGCTCAAAATACATTGCCTTGACGGTGGCTGAAGGCGGACTCAATAAGTTGATGCTGCTGCTAGTATTAATTAAGTCGCGGTGCGATTTTTCCATAAGCTCGATCGCCTCTAACAAATTCACCCGCAGTTTTGCTCTTTCTGCCGCATTCTCCGAGCAAACTAACCTCATGCAAAAAAAAGCCGTTCGTTGGGAAAGCATTCGCTGGCGGCCGCTGATGTTAATTACCGCAGCACTAATTTTTCTGGCTGTCGTAATTTCTTCCAGATTAAAGTAGTTGCTCAGTGCTGCCATTGGTAATACCCCCGACTCCACTAAATGTCTGTAGCTCCTGCTGACACAAGATTTAAGAGCCATAAAAAAAATTGTACAATACACTAATCAATATATTCTGTATTTCCTAATAAAGTAGTATACTAAAACACAATTATTTTCCATTTGTGGCTTATCACAATTTTTATGATTCGGCTTCTTGCACAGTTTTTCTTAATTATTCAAAAATTCACAAGTCAACTTCGCCATAATTGGAGCTTGAGTTTGCGGCAACCCGTGAGTGGCATTGGGAATAATTGCTAACTCTGCCCCCGGTATCTCGCCCGCGTAGGTTTCACAGTGCCATAGAGGAATTGTTTCGTCACTCTCTGCTGCGATAACTAAGGTAGGAATTTGCAATTTGTGAATTTCTTTTTCTACTGTATCAACTGCATCTTCTGGCCGCATCCGACTCATTAGAAATGACCTTGCTACTGGTTGAGACATTAACTCCCTGCGCCACCCGGAAATTTGCTGCAATTTCTCACTTTTTCCCGCTAAACTAGCAAAAGGTTTTGCCAACTGCAAGGCCCAATCAACAACTGGAGTTTCCCACAATAGCGGCCGCAAAGCATCGTATTGACCGCAAAAACTGTCGTCCCGAATTCCGGCTGGTGCTGCTAACACTAAACTGCTGACAGAATTAGGATATTTGAGGGAATATGCAGATGCTACCCAACCGCCAAAAGAATGTCCGATGATGCAGCAGGGTTCGATATTTAGTTGTTCTACAACTTGCCGCACAAAAGCCACTTCTACAGCTACGTCGTAGCGGATTTCTGGTTTGCTGGATTCTCCAAAACCTAACATATCTAAACTGATGCACCGAAACTGAGATTGCAATAACTCAATTAATGGCAGCCAGCAAGTCTTTTCTCCGAAGAAACCGTGCAACATCAATAAGGGTCTGCCGCACCCGATGTCGAGGTAGGTGGCTGTTTGGGTGGTGCTATTGACAAATGTACTTAATGTGTGCTTTTGTCCTACAAGTGCTTGAGACTGCATGGGGATCGACTCCTGATAGGTAAGAAATATTTGTAAAGGATTGTAACAAAAAAGCAGTCCAAACGTTAAACTTCATTACGGAGTACACAGTTAGAAATAGACCATGATATTGTCTATGATTATTAGAAAATTCTACAAACTCAAAGCAGGAGAACACTTTGAACTCTACTTTAAAACAGTACCCGGCTTGCTCTCTTCGCGAAGATGTCAGTGAGTACGTAGCACACCTACAGCTTCACATGACGTTACAAGCTCGCAACTTGCTCCCTACCATTACTACCGCTAAGGATAGTCGCGAACAACTGTTGCAGCAGACTCAGGCTCATTTTGAGAAACGTGTTTCTCGACAAGCTATTTAAACAAATTTTCGGTTTCCCCAATTTACGATCGCCCGCGGTCGATCGAACTTTCCCACATTTCAGCATCCCAGAAACCCGGTAGCCTCAAAAATACCGGGTTTCTTTTCGGCTAATTATGCAGGGAACCCGGTTTTGGGTAATATGCGTTGGGTGTGCTTTAAATTTAATGTCTATGCGAATTTCGATTATTGCATTTTTGACTTTGGCGGCGCTGGGTGGCGGCGAATTGGCAGCGCGGGCGATAGATCCGAGTGCCGCACCGACTGAGACGGAGTTTAGAGAGGGAACCGCAGAGGCGCAGAGAGCGCAGAGGGAGGAGGATGAGGTCATTGGTGATAACTTAACGTTAAACCCACCGTCTCTCTTGTTTGTAGCGAAGTCTAGATCCCCCCTAACCAAGGGCGGGCACGGGGGCACCGCCCCTAGTAAGGGGGGGACAAGAAATATGCTCAAAGTCCCCCTTGTTAAGGGGGATTTAGGGGGATCTAGACTAGATGACAAGCGACATTTGTTATCGGTTCCAGTCTTAAATAGTCACCAATCGGATGAGGTGAACCCAACTGTGCGGGGTTTGCCGGCATCCGATGAGATCCCAACTTCTCCAGAAGTACGCGCGGCGCAGCTATCCCCTAGGGAATCGCCCTCATATCCTTTCGAGTTGCATCACAATAATAAAATTGAGTCAACAGTTAACACTCAACCATTGAGTTTTTCCACCCCAAGTCCACAGTCAACAGTCACCAGTCAACAGTCAACAATCATTCCGGTGCAACCGGAATTGATATCACTCAAGTCCAGCCACAATAAAGATTTTACATCTCTGTTAAAAACTCCGGCGACGATCGCAGCCAACGCCGAAATGCCCGAAGCAGTAAACAGCAACGCCCGACAGCTAGGTGGTACTCTACAAATCAGTCAAGCGGGCAATGCTGAAGGTGTTTACGTTACAGAGGTGAAAATTCGCTTTGTCAATTCCAGAGGCGAAGCTGTTGATAGAAAAGGGAATCGAATTGAGGGCAGAATTTCGGAAGATTTTATCCGAGGTGAGCTCAAACTCAAGGCGGGGGATAACTACAGCCGGGAAGTTGTACGATCGGATTTGCAGCAGTTGCAGCAGTTGGGATTGTTTGACAAGGTTACGGTTTCGATCGAAGAAGTTGGCACGGATGTTAATGTAATCTACAACGTTCAAGAGCGATCGGCTCGCTCTTTTAGCGTGAGTGCCAGTCTTAGTGATGATGTTGGCGTTGCTGTTCCTCTTTCCTATACCGATCGAACTTTCGGAACAACCCCACAGTGGCTGGCGGTGGAACTTGAGCCCAGCCTCCGAGGTATCCAGTACGATGTCCAGTTTGTCAGCCCTTACGTTGCCGCCAAAGACCGTTTGGGATACAGTGTGAGAGCTTTTGGCGATCGCAGAATATCGGAAATTTTCAACAAAGATATTGATTTGCCCAACGGGAACCGAGTTCGGGAAATTCGGATGGGGGGAAATCTCAGGTTTACCAGACCTTTGGGCGATTGGCAATCGACTTTGGGACTGAATTATACAAACATCAGTACGCGCGATCGCAACTTAAATATTGCCCGCCGCGACGAACTCGGCAATCCTCTCACATTCAGTGGCAGCGGCGTTGACGAGTTATACACTGTTTCTTTGGGTGCGATGCTCGATCGGCGGGACAATCCCTTTAACCCCACCAGAGGATCGATTCTGGGCCTCAGCACCGAGCAGTCGATACCTCTGGGTCGAGGTAACATTGTGAGTAACAGACTGTTGGCGAATTATATACATTATGTACCCGTAACTTTGTTGGGCATTAGCGAGTCCGAAGCCTTGCCCGAAATGCTGGCTTTTAACTTGCAAGCGGGCACGGTAATCGGGGATTTGCCACCAACGGAAGCTTTTCGCCTCGGCGGCCGCAATTCCGTGCGGGGCTACGATAGCGGGGATATTGGCAGTGGGCGGAGTTATTTTTTAGCTTCCGGGGAATATCGGTTTCCTGTGGGTCAGGATGTTGGCGGCGTGATATTTGTTGATTTTGCGTCGGATTTGGGAACGGGAGATAGCGTGTTGGGGAAACCGGCGGTAGTCAGGGACAAACCGGGGACTGGGGCGGGTGTTGGGGTGGGTGTGAGGGTGCGATCGTCCTTTGGATTAATTCGCTTAGATATGGCTGTTAGCGACTCCGGCGACCTCAAATTTATACTCGGTACAAAGCAGCGATTTTAAATTAGTCATCAGTCAGTAGTCATTAGTCACAAGTTACAGCATATTCTGGAATATGCTGTAAAATCGAGTCAACAGTTAACACTCAACCATTCAGTTTTTCCACCCCTCCTTCTACAGTCAACAGTCAACAGTCAACAGTCAACAATCACGGACGGTGCAACCGGAATTGATATAAATGCTTAACGCTTTGGTTTCTTCAGATCAACAGTTTTCGGCTTAGCCGCCGGAGTTCGCGGATAAAACTTAAACTTATTGAGCGCCGCACTTGCCGATTTAGCCACACCGCTATCTATATCTCGCAAAGCTTTTTGTAGCAGCGGAATCACTTTTTCCGACTTAATCATTGCTAGTGCTTCCACAGCAGCTTCGCGCACCTCCGGGTGAATATCTTGAGCTAATTTTCCCAAGGTTTCTATTGCTCGCTGACCTTCGGATCTCAGAGCATTAGCAGCAGCCATTTTACCTAAAGCAGACGCTGCAAACTTGCGGGTTTCTTTGTCCTGACTTTGAACACATCCCATCAACTGTGGCAGGGAATAGCTTGGTGCTTGTCTGGCAATAGGAAGCTGTTGTTCGACTTCGGGTTGATGTAAATCAATTGATTGTGGTTCGGAAAAATCTGTGTAATTTAACTCTTCAACTTCTGTTTGATTTAACTCAGTTGACAGTTCCTGCCAAACTTCTTCTTGTGAGAAACCTTCGGGAAATTCTGTTGAATTTAACTGACTAAACTGCTGATCGGGGACTTCTTGTTGTTGTACATTACTCTCGTACTGCTCTTGCAAAGACCTGATAGTAGCTTGCATCTGAGCTTCGTGGTCTCTCAACTGCTCGTGAGCCGCTTGCAACTGACTCTCGTATTGCTCTTGCAAAGCCTCCATATTTAACTGCATCTCAACCTCGCGGTTCTCATATTCCTCGGCAGTTTGCCTCAAGCGAATTTCGTGTTCATTTTGCAGGTTTTGCAAATGTTGCTCCATCTGAGCTTGATAATTTAAATGCAATTCGTCAGCAACTCTAAGTAAATGATGTTCGTGTTCTGCTTGCAAAGATTGGATATTTTGCTGCATCCTAGCATTGTTAGCGGCTTCTAATTCCTCGCTGATTTTTCTCCGCAGCTCAGGCTCGTGTGCGCTGACAACTTGTTGGAGCTGACTGTCGCGTTCTGCATGAACTTGTTGGAGCTGACTGTCGCGTTCTGCCAAAACTTGTTGGAGCTGATTTTCATATTGAGCCGCAACTTGTTTGAGCTGGTTTTCGTATTGGGTAGTAACTTGTCTGAGTAAATTTTCGTGTTCGATAGTAGCTTTTCTAAGCTGATTTTCCCGTTCTCCTTTCTGAGATTCGACAGCTTGTTGCACCCGAGACATCTGAGCTAATTCTATTTCCTCAGTAATTCTGCGAGTTTGCTGCAAGTATTCTTGTTTTTGCTTGTTTAAGCGCTTTTCTACTAACCAGTAAGCAACTGCTATCCCTGCCAAAAAACCTACGATCGCTCCTATGATACCCACAACTGAGATCCTCCCGACAAAATAGTGATGCTGGACTTTTTACATTTAACCATACAGCCTCCTGTAACCGCCCAGTAGCAACAGCCAGGCTGTCACTGCTAGCCAGTGAACCGCCACCGCAGGCCAGATAGAACCGCTTTGCAGGTATGCGAGGGAGCACGCAACTCCCAAAATTGCTGCCAGTAGCAAAAATACTGGATTCATAAAGGTCGATCGACCAACCGGGTAAAAAGTCAGCGCGTTCAGCGGGTGGTAAACTATAAAAACCGCCAAACTCGCGCATCCCCAATACCACAGCATTAACCCAGAAGCCTTCTCAAACGGGTGCGGCAGCATTAACACCCGGAACAATAATTCCTCGGTGATGCCCGGACTTAACAAACAGCCAAGAAGCACTCCCACAATTGTACGCCGAGAGGTTTGCACGTCTACTTTTAGAAATCCCGACCAAAAACCGACGGAAAGAGCGATCAAAGTGTAAACCAGCGCGAGCATAGCTGCAACCAGCCAATCAGTGAAATCGGGAATAGTTGAAAAAGCTAGGGTGACGCGGCGTATCAGGAATCCCGGCAGCGTCATCGCGCTAAAATTTAACATAATCAAACTGATCCTTAAAATTTTCAAACAGATGTTAGCAGTAAGTTGAGCCGTTTATTATGCAAAACCAATCATTGCCGCCCGTCAGAGTCCGCGTTTTTGTTTCGGGATTAGTTCAAGGAGTAGGATTCCGATATTCAACGAGGAATCAAGCAAAGTATTTCGGCCTCAGCGGCTGGGTGAGAAATCTCCCCGATGGGCGCGTCGAGGCTGTCTTTGAAGGCTCCAAAAAAGCTGTGGAAGGAATGATTAGTTGGTGCCGCCGCGGCCCCACCGGTGCTACGGTTAGTGAGTTGGTTTTGGAATACGAAGACCCGGAGGGCGATTCCCTTCAAGATAGCTCCCCCGCGCGTACTTTTGAGATCCGCCGATAAAAGAATAAGGAATGAGAATTAAATAACTTCCACTCTTGAAAGTGGGATGGGCGTCCCGCCCGTCCTTTTTGGACGGGCGGGACGCCCATCCCACAATAACAATTAAAATTGTAAGTTATTTAATTCGCGATCCTAAACGGCATAAACTGCGGTTGAAACCGCTACTGTAGAAACGATGTCTGCCTTGCATAAGGCAGGCTGCGCTCACGCTGACTAAAGAATGAATCGGATAAAAAGCGCGAATTTGCTAAGCTGTTCTGCATTTAATTTGTATGTTGAGGGCGGGCTTTCCGGCCCAACCCCTACTCCCCACAAGAGGAAAAATTTATTTTACTATGCAATTTAAATGCGGATTAGCTTATTGCTAATTTATCAATGATTAGCAAGTTGACTTAAATTAGCAAACAACTGAGCAACTTTGGTCAAATCTTTATCTCCAGGCGCAATTTCTACGCCGCTAGAAAGGTCAACACCGCTGAAGTTATTGCCGATCGCACTATCAATTGCATTTAAAATATTATCGGGTGTTAAACCGCCCGCCAGCAGCCAAGGACACTGCGGTCTAAACTCTGATAACATCATCCAGTCGATCGTTTTACCAGTACCGCCCAATTGCCCTGGATGGTAAGCATCCAGCAGTAAAGTATCGACACGAACAGCATAAACAGCAGCGGTGGCTAAAGTTTCAGGAGTCTTAACTCTCAGGGCTTTGATAATTTCAATTTCCGGCAAAAACTCGCGCAGTCGATCGCAATATTCCGCTGTTTCATCTCCATGCAACTGCACCCCGCTTAAATTTGACTCTGCCGCTACTTGACAGATATTTTCTATTGTGGTATTTGCAAAAACGCCGATGCGATCGACATTTTCCGGCAACTGCTCGACAATCAGGCGAATTGTTTCTGGGCTGACATAGCGGGGGGAAGCAGGCACACAGATAAACCCCAAAGCCTGGGCTCCCAAGCGGGCGATCGCAATTCCTTGGTCTAATTTAGTGATTCCGCAAATTTTAACCCGCAATCCGACTCCTCCCTTCCGAATTTGTATCAAAATATAAACGAATTGTTAACTATTAAAACAAATCTTAGTTTAATGCAAAACGCTTTTTATAATCTGGGAACTCAATATATCTGTGAAATCAGGAGATAAGAACATGATTAATTCATCTTTGTTGTTAGCCGTACAATCTACCGCACCCTCAACACCGGAGTGGTCGCCACTGGTAGGACTGACAATGATTTTATGCAATTTGCTGGCGATCACGATCGGCTACTACGGCATCTCCAAGCAAAACCGAGGCAAGGGCCCAGCTTTACCCGTTGCACTCCCTGGAATGTTCAAAGGCTTCGGCGTACCAGAATTGCTGGCAACAGCCAGCTTCGGCCACTTGCTGGGAGCCGGAGTAATCTTGGGCTTGGGTAACGCCGGAGTTCTTTGACACTCCTCTGCCTAAAGGCGAGAGGATTCTTTGTTCGCAGACTCAACTTGCTTGCGACAGGATTTCTCCAGCCAAAGTAGAGGTCGAATCTCCCAAAGCGTTCGGATCTAAGATCCAAGTTCCGGTATGACCTACCGTACTCAATGCCCTTTTCAGGATATTAATCGCAGCATTCAAATCCCTATCCATAACGAACCCACATTCACAAACATGGGTTCTTACTGATAGGGATTTTTTGACGATTGCACCGCAGTTAGAACATTTTTGTGATGTGTAGGCAGGGTTGACGGCAACCGTTACCCTGTTAAACTTCACTCCAAAATACTCTAACCACTTCCTGAACTGATACCAACCAGCATCATTAATCGATTTGGCGAGACAGTGATTTTTAACTAAGTTTTTAATCCTCAAGTCTTCGTAGGCTACCAAATCGTTAGATTGGATTACGCAACGCGCCACTCTCTTGGCGTGTTCTTCGCGTTGCCTACTTATTTTGAGGTGTACTCTTCCTAGTCGATTAATAGCTTTCTTGCGGTTGGCAGAGCCTTTCTTTTTACGAGAAACGAGCCGCTGCTTAAACTTCAACCGTTTTTCACTCTCTCGATAAAACTTGGGACTGAGTTCGCTGTAACCGTCAGAGTCGGTATAAAACTCTTTAAGTCCAACATCTAAGCCAATCGTTTTGCCTGTTGGAGCTGTGTCTACTTTGTTTTGAGCACCGATCTGGAACTGAACGTAGTAGCCGTCAGCACGGCGGATCAAACGTACCCGTTTTATCTGATCGAGTTGGTAGAAGTTTAGATCCCACGTTCCTTTAAGCTTAAGCTTGCCAATTCCTTTCTTGTCGGTGAAAGTGATTTGCTTCCTGGTTTCTGAAAGTTTCCAGCCACTAACTTTATATTCAACTGAGCGGCAGTTTTTCTTAAATTGCGGATAGCCTTTCTTTCCGGGAACAGCTTTTTTGCAATTATCGTAGAACCGAGCAATTGCAGAATAAGCTCTTTCGACTGAAGCTTGGCAAGCGCTAGAATTCAAGGTTTTGACAAAGGAAAACTCTTCTCTGAGTACGGTGCTGTGACGGTACAGTTCTTTTTGCCCTACGCCTCGGTTATCCATCCAGAAACGGATGCACTTGTTCCGAACGAACTGAGCAGTCCTGATTGCCTCGTCTATTGCTGCGTACTGATTTGGTTTTCCTTTAGCCTTGAACTCTAAAGCAAACATTTTACGTGGAAAGTCGCTACGTTAAAATACTAGCACAAAGCCGTCCTAAAAGGACGGGGCTTTAAACCCAATTTTTTGGTAAAAATCAGGGGAAAGGCAAAGGCAAGGGGTAGAAAAGATATAATAGAAACTCTTTCTTGCTCTCCTTTCCCAGGAAAATTCATGCAGACAGGTTGGCGAATCGGCTCTTTATTTGGCATCCCCCTAGTTATAGATTATTCGTGGTTTATAATTTTAGCCTTAGCAACCCGCGAATACGCCAGCAGTTACCGCCTGTGGGGGCCTGCGCTCTCCTGGAGTGCGGGGTTAGCAATAGCTCTGCTACTGTTTGCTTCCGTGCTCTTGCACGAACTCGGACACAGCTTGGCGGCGATATCGCAAGGCATTAAAGTTAATTCTATTACCTTATTCTTATTTGGCGGAGTAGCTTCGATCGACTCGGAATCAAAAACTCCCGGTCAAGCTTTTCAAGTAGCCATTGCCGGCCCTCTAGTCAGCTTTGCGTTGTTTTTAATCCTCGGTTTGGGTTCTCAAGTTCTTCCCCCGAAAAGTTTGCTAGCAATTGTCACTGAAAGGGTAGCACTAATCAATCTCGTTTTGGGATTATTTAACTTAATTCCCGGTCTGCCTTTGGATGGAGGACAAGTTTTAAAAGCAGCAATTTGGAAAATCACCGGCTCTCGATTTGCAGGCGTTCGCTGGGCGGCAAAAACAGGACAAGTTTTAGGTTGGCTGGCTGTTGCTTTGGGTCTGAGTTTATGCTTTTTAGCGCGGGAGTACGGCGGCTTGTGGATTGCACTGATTGGCTGGTTTGGCATTCGCAATGCCACTGCTTATAGCCAAGTTACTTCGCTGCAAGAAGCCTTGGTTAAAATTAAAGCCAGCGATGCGATGAGCCGCGATTTTAGAGTTGTAGATGCAGATTTGACTCTGCGAGAATTTGCCGATCGATATTTGTTAGAAGTCAATCCGTTTCCATTTTACATTGCTGCGACCAACGGCCGGGATTTGGGCTTAGTGTCGATCGACGATATTCGCTTCACAGAACGCAGTCAATGGCAAGTTCAGACTTTGCACAACATTTTGAAACCCCTGGGAAAAACCCCCACAGTCTCCGAAAAAGCATCCCTCGCCGAAGTAATTAACAGCATGGAAGCCCGTCAACTCCCCCGAATCATCGTCCTCTCGCCGATTGGTTCAGTAGCGGGGACGATCGATCGGGGCGACGTGGTTAAAGTTTTGGCAACATACCTCAAACCCCAGATTTCAATGGCCGACATCAAGCGCAGCAAAGAAGAAAACAGCTATCCGCAGGGATTGCAGTTAAGTGCGATCGCGAAAACCGCACAAGAAAACTAAAAATTGGGCATCGGTAAGGGGCATCAGCGATAAGTTAAGATGTAGCAAACTTTGTCAATGAGGGTTAAAACAAAAAATTTTATGCCCAAATTCTTTAATAGAATTTATCAGAAATTGGCAGATGGACGTGGAAAACACTTAACTTATTTCTTCCCCTTCCCTGACTGGCAGCCTCTTGCTATTATCTGGATTGTCGTGACCGGAACTCTATTGGGAGTGCGGCATTTAGGCGGGTTGCAGCCACTAGAATTAAATGCTTACGACCTCATGGTGCAGTTGCGGCAAGATCGGGGCCCTGACCCCAGGTTGCTGATAGTTGAAGTCACGGATCGGGACATTAGTGCTTTAAACAGATGGCCAATTTCCGATCGCGTTTTAGCAAAAGCGATCGCCGAAATAGCGCGTTTGGAACCCACAGCTATTGGTCTCGATATAATTCGTGATATTCCCTACGAACCGGGGACTGCAGAATTAGCAACTCAACTGAAAAACCCCAAAGTATTTCCCATTACCTTCATCGGCTCCTTAAAGTACGATCGAGTGCAGGCACCTCCCAACATACCCGACCAGCGGGTAGGATTTAACGATTTGTATCTCGATCCAGATGGTATAGTGCGTCGTAATGTGATGTCTATTGGCGATGGTAAAAACACGTTTTATTCATTTCCCTCCAGGCTAGCTTTTGCATATTTTGATAGCAAAAAAATAGAATCTAAAGCTACAGAAAACAATGAATTTTTAGTAGATAAAACAGTATTTTCAAAGTTGCGCTCAAACTCAGGAGGTTATCAAAACATTCCTGCCCAAGGCTATCAAATATTGCTCAATTACCGCTCTCCTAAAAAGATAGCAGAAACCGTGACCATAACTCAAGTTTTGGAGGGCAAAGTTGACCCCAAATTGGTAAAAGGTAAAATAGTCTTAATCGGGGTGACAGCCCCAACTGTAAAAGATATTTTTTCTACCCCTTACAGCGCTACTAAAAACGGTAATATCCCGACGCCTGGGGTATTAATTCATGCAACTGCCACCAGCCAAATTCTCAGTGCAGTTTTAGACGGCCAAGGGCTATTTTGGTATTGGGACGAAGGGCAAGAAATTCTCTGGATCGGTGTGTGGAGTGCCGTGGGCGGCTGTTTAGCTTGGCGGCTAGAAAAATCGCTGAATTTGATGGGAAGTGCGATCGTAGCTTGCGGCTCATTATTCGGATTCACCTTTTTCCTCTTCATGCAACAGGGGTGGATACCTCTAATTGCTCCAGCCCTAGCCCTTTTAATCACCGCAGGAGTCGCAGTTACCTATAAATACGAGCAGTCGAGGCAACAGCAAGGGATTGTGATGAAATTATTAGGACAACAAACTTCACCGGCGATCGCAAATGCCTTGTGGAAAGAGCGCGTCCATCTGCTCGAATCAGGGTTATTGCCAGGTCAAAAAGTTACTGCTACGATCGTCCTCACCGACGTGCAGGGTTTTAGTACAATCTCCGAAAAACTACCACCAGAAGTGGTAATGAGTTGGTTAAATGAGTATTTATCAGCAATGGCCCAAGAAGTCCAAGCACATCAAGGCGTGATTAATAAATTTACCGGAGATGGAATGCTGGCAGTATTTGGCGTACCCATTCCCCGCACCACACCAGAAGAAATTGCAGAAGATGCTCGCCTTGCCGTATCTTCCGCTTTAGCTATAAGTTCGCGCTTGCCAGAAATGAATCAAAATTGGCTCGATCGCGGTTTACCGGCCGTAAAAATGCGAGTAGGCATCTTTACAGGGCCTGTTATGGTGGGTAGTCTGGGAGGCACAACCCGTTTAGAATATGGAGTGATCGGCGACAGCGTAAATATTGCCTCTCGCCTAGAAAGCTGCGAAAAGGAGCGGCACGAGGACACTTGCCGGATATTGATTGCAGAAGAAACCTTTCTGCATTTGGCCGACAAATTTGAGGTAGAATCTTGGGGAGCTTTGCCTTTAAGAGGTAGGGAACAAAAAGTTAATGTCTACCGGATTTTGGGAAGGAAAAAGAAATAAAAAGAGAGAATCTCTCCCTACAAATTCATGGAGTTAATGTGAAAACAATTACTAAGTTTCTGATCGATCTGATATCAGTTGGCTCAATAGTATTGATAGCCACACTTAACATTTCTCAATTGGCAGTTGTGGGACAGCCCAGCATAAACACACCTGATCGGCCACCAAACCCTATACCGGGAGGGCCGCGCTTCATTCAGCCTACTGAAGATATAGATGAGCGGCCGCCCACTCAACCGGCACGCCCTGTGCGCGGTGGCTGCGCGAGCATTAGTCAGCTAGGTCTCACAGCCTTAGTGCCTACAAATAAGATGGGACGGACTGTTTCCGACTATCCAACGTTCTTTTTCTACTTGCCTCAAACAGAGGCCGAATCAGCCGAATTTATCCTACAAGATCAAAGCGGCAAGGAGATTTATAAACAGGAGCTCACAATTAGCAATTTATCAGGGGTAATCGGCGTTAGTATCCCCGCTAACCAAAATGTGCCGCCCTTGGAAGTAGGCAAAAGTTACACTTGGAATTTTACAGTGATTTGCGACTCTCAAGACCGATCGGCAGATCAGATCGAAAGCGGTACTGTACGGCGAGTTGAACTCAGTGCAGATATCCGCCGTCAATTAGATGAGGCAGATCCGCGCCAGAAAACCGTTATTTATGCTGAAAATGGGATTTGGCAAGATGCCCTCAGCACCCTAGCTGCCGCTCGTCGCGATCAGCCTAATGATACAACGTTCAAGGCTGATTGGGAAAGCTTGCTGGATTCTGTGAAATTGGGCGAAGTTGCCAAAGAGCCGATCGTTCAAACTCAGCCACAGCCATAAGCTATACTGCATTTAAATTTAACTTTTTTGGCGTTATAGCAACGGGCTAGAAGACTTTTAATAAAAAGAAGTGTACAAGTTTTTAACTTGTATCAGTAACAGCCAAGATGGTCGTTCCACAACAAATAATTTTTCTTGTGGAACGGCCATCTTGGCTGTTCCCAAAAGGCGGTATACCCCACAATAATTATCCCAAAAATCTCTTGTGGAACGGCCATCTTGGCTGTTCCGAAAAGGTGGCAGTAAACCCCGCCCCCAAATATGGAGGTTAAATGTGAAACAGCTTATTACTTGTTAATTCCAAAATATCCTGCCATTCCCGATCCGAAAGGGGCTGCACCTCCAACTCCATCCCAAAACAGCCACAAGCCGCCCCACTCAAAACATCAATTACAGTGGCAATCAAATCATCTCCCCCTTCAGATAGAGGTAATTGCACAGGAATTAATTGCTCCCCAAACACTTGAGAAAATAATTTAACATCCGGCTGCAAACGCATAGAACCGTGCTGCAAAATAGCATCACCCCTGCGTAATTGAGCGCTACCAATTAACTTGCAGCCATCAGCGGTAACTAAATCCGCACCCGTCGCAGTACCAAAACAATTCGGATTGTGAATATAACCCCTTCCAGCTTCCCCATAGTGCAAATCCAAACCCATCGCCCTCCAACCCTCAATCAAAAACTCGCAAATAGTCTGATAAGCTTTCATACGGCTGCTTCCAAATCCCGACGCCACAACTGCATAAGTTAAATCCCCTTGATGCAGCACGGCCCGCCCGCCGCTGGGCCTCCTCACCAAATCCACAGGCATTCCCCGCCAAGACAACTGCTGCCAAAACTCCGGCCATCGGCGCTGGTGGTAGCCCAAGGAAATCGCCGTCGGTTGCCAAGTGTAAAATCGCAGAGTTGGCGGATTTTTCCCCGCTAGATGCTGTTCCAGTAGCCATTGGTCGATCGCCATCTGCACGCTACCAGACGCCGACAACAGTGGAATTAAACGCCATACAGAATGAGCCATCAGTCGCGAGTCCTTAGTTTCTACTCAATAATTCGCAGAATGTTTTAAAATTAGTAACAGTTTTTTGGGCCTGTCTTCTAAGTTGGTGCAAATTTCACCCCCGCCGGTGCTTTAGAAATAAATAGAAAAAATAATCGCAGAACCATGAGCAACAGTGTAATTGTCATTAACGACGAAAAATTTGAAACAGAAGTCCTGAAAGCAGAGCAACCAGTGCTTGCCTATTTTTGGGCTACTTGGTGCGGGCCTTGCAAACTGATCGCGCCTTCGGTAGACTGGGTGGCGGCCAACTACAGCGATCGGCTGAAAGTGGTTAAAATGGAAATTGACCCCAATCCTAATACTGTCAAGCAGTATAAAGTAGAAGGAGTCCCAGCTCTCAGGCTGTTTAAAAATGCCGAAGTAGTGCTTTCTCACGAGGGAGCCATTACTAAACAAACTTTAATCGGTTTGCTAGACGGTCACTTATAAAGTTGGGAAATGATTCGGGAGTTTCCAACTCCCAAATTACAATTATAGCAATCGCAAATATTTTTTTAAGATATCTCTTTTATCCTCAATATTCCTCTCTGACTCTGCGCCCTCTGCGCTCTCTGCGGTTAGTAAAAAAAATCCAAAGCCAATAAAAATGCCATCTAAAAAAAATCAATAATAATTAACCCACTATAAAAAGATTCATTAAAGTTCCCAAAAATATGCAATTTGCTAAACGTTTAGAACCACTGAAATTTAATGTATTTGCCGATATGGATCGGGCAAAAGCTCAAGCTAGAGCAGCGGGGCAAAATGTGATTGACTTGTCTCTGGGTTCTTCAGATTTGCCAGCGGCGGCTCACATTACAGATGCGATCGCACATTCTCTGTCCGACACCAGCACCCACGGCTATTTGCTATTTAACGGCACAAGAGATTTTCGGGAAGCAGCAGCTATTTGGTACGAGCAAAAATTTGGGATAGCAGTCAATCCAGAAACAGAAGTGCTGCCGTTAATTGGTTCCCAAGAAGGCACGGCGCATATGCCTTTAGCTGTACTCAACCCGGGAGATTTTGCATTGCTACTCGATCCGGGCTATCCTTCCCACGCGGGCGGTGTGCATTTGGCTGGCGGTCAAATTTATCCGATGCCGATATTAGCAGAAAATGCGTTTTTGCCGATATTTGAAGATATTCCGGCAGCAGTGCTGGCTCAGTCGAAGATGATGGTTTTGAGCTATCCTCACAATCCTACAACTGCGATCGCCCCGGTTGCTTTTTTTGAGAAAGCTGTGGCTTTTTGTCGGGAACATCGGCTGGTTTTGGTGCACGATTTCCCTTATGTGGATTTGGTGTTTGACGATCGCAATTCTCTCACAGAGGCAGAGCCTGGTAACGAGGAAGAAAATCGAAAAGTGATGGCGCCGTCCATTTTTCAGGCGGATCGAGATAAGAGTGTGGCGATCGAGTTTTTTACATTATCCAAATCCTACAGTATGGGAGGTTTTCGAGTCGGATATGCGATCGGCAATTCCGAACTAATTGCAGCGCTGCGACAGGTAAAAGCCGCAGTGGACTTCAACCAATACCGAGGGATTTTGAACGGAGCGATCGCCGCATTAACCGGCCCTCAAGATACCGTCAGAACCAGCGTAGAAACCTTCAGAAAACGGCGGGATGCCTTTGTAAACGCGCTACAGGGCATCGGCTGGCAAGTACCCGTACCCCCCGCCACCATGTACGTCTGGGCGAAACTGCCGGAACCTTGGGCCCAAGATTCCGTGAAATTTTGCACTCAGCTAGTACAGAGTACAGGAGTCGCAGCTTCCCCCGGTGCCGGTTTCGGAAAATCAGGAGAAGGCTACGTGCGATTTGCCTTAGTCGAGTCGCCAGCAATTTTGGAAGCAGCAGTTAGAAAAATTGCTGAGTTTCTAAATTGAGTACACGCCTACGGCGAGCGCCGTAGGCGTGTCAACTTAAGCTTTTAGTCCGCCAGTCCTCCCGCTCACCCGGCACTCTTCGCCAGGGAATGATCTTCCACAGAGCTTATAGCTAAAGCCCTCTCAAAGAGGACTCAAAAACTCATTAGGATCGCGAATTAAATAACTTACAATTTTAATTGTTATTGTGGGACGGGCGGGACGCCCATCCCACAAACTTGTGGAAGTTATTTAATTCTCATTCCTTAGTCGTCTTCAGACGACTTTAGCTTTGAGGCAGGGGTTTCAACCCCTGTCGGACTATCGGTTGCACGTTAAGTTGACACCTACGGGCACGGCGCTTTCCCTACAAGGGCTAGGACAGGTCAGTTCCGTGTCCCTACAGCTCGTACCTACTTACGTGAAAAGTGCTCTACGTTTGACACTCCCCAGCCCTAAAGGGACGGGGATTCTTGAAGAGTTCGTATTTGAACTTTCAAAGGCTTGCATCAAAGCGCCTCTACCCACTCAGCTTAGATAAATCTAAACTTTGCGTATACTTTTAGCTTTTGTGTTTTCGGAGTCCACCACTAATGCCAGATAGGTACGCTCAACAATCTGCCTTTTGTTTGCCCTTTAACTATTCCGAATCAAGTCGGATATGTCCGTTGCCGGGATTTCACCGCACGCTTGTTGTTTCAATACGCAGATGGTTATTCTTACTTGCTGCTTGAATTATACCAAGAATTGAAGGCGGTTGAAACCGCAGCCGACTTATCCCCGTGTCTGAAGCCAGGGGCTTGCGTCTCGTTTTTCGGTCAACTTAACCCGAAACACCCTCGTGAGACTTAAGCCCACCCGACTTGAGCTTTGAGGCAGGGGTTTTAACCCCTGCCGGACTGGGGTTTTGACGTTTTTGGGCACAGGAAGAAGGGCACGGCGTCTAAGCGCTTACCCGTAGCTTAAGATGGATGCAATGGCTAAAATAGTGTGATTTCTACCTAAAGGAATAGATATTTGCACGCAGTATCTGTCACAATTTCTTTTAAGAAATGTTAACGTGAGACATCTTGGGAATTACCAGTTCCGCTCACCCACTCTAAAAATCCTTGAAGTGAATTCTGTCGGGGTAGCGATTGTTCCGTAGCCGCGAGCGCACACCCGAAAAAGACCACACTGCCCAAAATAGCAATCAGCGGAAAAGGCTTACCCAGTCCAAAGTCCCGCTGAAGGCGAGCTAAGGGTCTGCTCTCGCGCCTGAGCATCTTTCCTACCGTCAGTTGTTTGAGACTAAAAGGATCGCGCACAAAATGACCGCTCCAGCTAATTACCATATGAGAATGGCAGTGGGGACAAGTGAATAGTCCACTGACCATCCCGACTGGGCCTACGACGCTGGAACGGTTGCAGATCGGGCAAGTGACAGAATGAGTGTTATAGGTGGGAGCGTTCATAACTGTTTTTCTTGAGTAAAAAAAACTAACAAGTAATTGGGAGCCTGTGTTAACGCCAAAGGTATAGACCTTGAGAGGCACTTTTCCTTAATTCCTAGTTTACCGCTCCGATCGGGTCGATCGGAGCTCACTGCTTGGGAAAACCTTCAAATTGCCAATCCCGCAGCGAGTGCAAGTCGGGAGCACAGGTGAGATTATATTGCAAAGGAGTTACGGTTATTCTGTTGTCGCGAATAGCTTGTACGTCTGTAGGAATATCATGCGGCACCGCCGAATCGGCGATTTCTTCTACATCTTCTAACAATTCCCCAGCCAGCCAATAATAAGTTTTGCCGCGCGGATCGGTACGCTTTTGAAATATGTCGAAATAGCGGCGAATGCCTTGACGGGCGATCGCAACTCCGGTAATTTCTGCTGATGTGACTGCTGGTATGTTGACATTCAACAGCATCGGTTTCGCCATTGGCTGTTTTTCCAACTGTGCCAGCAAGCTGACAGCGAAATCCACCGCCGGCCCAAATTCCTGCGAAGTAAAGCTCGCGAGGCTGAAAGCAATGCTGGGAATGCCTTCCATAATTCCTTCCATTGCTGCCGAAACCGTACCCGAACAGATGATATCCGTGCCTAAATTGGGCCCGTGATTGATACCGGAAAGGACAAAATCCGGCGGTTTGTCAAGTAAAGCCCACAAAGCAAGTTTTACGCAGTCGGCGGGAGTACCCGAACAGGCCCAAGCTTGGACTGCGGGCTCAAAAATAGATTCGACAATTTCGGCGCGGATGGGTTGGTGCAGGGTAAGGCCGTGGCCGGTAGCGGAGCGCTCTCTATCGGGACAAACTACGCTCACCTCGTGGCCTGCGGCGGCGAGAGCGTTGGCGAGGCTACGGATGCCTTGTGCAAAGATGCCGTCGTCGTTGCTAATTAAAAGTTTCATTGAAATTTTTATAGGCCTTATAGCAATCTTAAACTAGATTCAACTAGGGCGATCGCTCTGGGAGCATCTCACTTTTGCAGTTAAGCTAGAAATTGGAGTTTTAAGGCAGGAGGCAGGAGGCAGGAGGCAGGAGGA
>NZ_JAUBTS010000050.1:26885-52949 GCF_036705105.1 Microcoleus sp. B9-D4 | reverse complement strand
TACTTGAACGGGTTAATTGGAAATCAGGGAAAAGCTGCATAAGTATAATTACTCACTACAAAAGTGACATACTCCCGTAGTTAACGGTCAACTGTCAACTGTCAACTGTCAACTAAAAACACTAACGGCTTGGCTAACTTCCTCAAGTTTTTGCACGACTTGACCGCGACTTAATAAAGTTTCTGCCTCAATCAAACCAGAGTTTATATCCAAACAAACTCCGCAGCGCCACAGATAAAATCCCCCGTTCCAGATAGCGGACTGCATCAATTCCGATGGTTTTCCCAGCAATACTTCCTGCATTTGTTTGAATAACTCTGGGGCTGATTCAAAGGCAGGATTTGTGTTGCTAAAACCGTAATCTCCGTGAGCTAAAAGCACTCGTTCAAACTCAGCTTCCGGCTTAGCAATGCCGATAATCGCAGTACGATCGCGCGGCAAATCGCAGCTTCCCTCCAATCCTTTGACTGTGGTATAATTTTTGATTCCCCGCAGCTCAAAGGCTTTTTGAAACATACCTTCTGTCGGGGGGTGGACGTAACCGGAGATGACGTTAACGTCGCCGGCACAGGGACACCACATCAACTCCATTGTCGAAAAAGGTGGCCGTTTACCAATTTCGCGGCGGTAGGGAACTAAAGCGGCGGCTTGAGGAAAATGCTTGGGAAGGTAAACAAAACCCAAACCCGTATTGTCAAAAACTTGCTGGACTTTTTCTAAACTCAGTTTTCTCCAGTCAACTCCCAAACCGCGCCAAATTTCAATCAAGGGAATGCCTTCCTTGGTTGGCATGGTATCGCCCCCGTGCATGAGGGTTGGCACGCCCCTAGCGGCTAAAATTAGGGCGGTTATTGGGCTAATTGGAGCCGTGCGCGATCGCCCGTCGTAAGCAACGCCAAACACGGCGACGGTAGAGACGGAAAACCCTTTTTCTCGGTTTGGGGGGGCAAGAAGGGGCCCCAATTCTTCATAAGCATCGAGCATGCCGGCTAATTCTTCCCCAGTGGGCCGTTTAATGCGGTGGGAAATCATAAAAGCTCCGATTTGAGCCGGTGTTGCTTCCCCCAGCAGCATCATCCGCGTGGCTGCTGCTGCTTCGGAGCGAGTTAAGTTTTCTCCTGTGTGTACTCCGCTGCCAATTTTTCGCAGCAATTCTCTAAATGCGTCACTCATAACTTTTGAAGTTGGTAATTGGTAGTTTGTAGTTAGTAGTTAGTAATTGGTAATTGGTAGTTAGTAATTGGTAATATTTGAATCAGTTTCAATTTAAGATTCCCAAAATTCACTTCAAAATTATCGAATTAACTGCCTGATTTTTCTAGCTTGATTACATCAAAAGGCGGCACAAATTCGCGTACCAGATTCCAGAAATGGGCGATCGGCGGAATTTGCATTCGATCGTGAGTTGTCACCAACACCACTTCGCGAGTCCAAGTCGGATCTGCGGCCAATTGACCGATCGTCGAAACCTTGGAATTTGACCGCTCTTGGGCGATCGACCGAATTGCTAAAGTGCGATCGCCCTTGGCGTCCACCAAAGCTGAATGCGGCAGTAAAGCAATCAACTCTCCCTGTCGCACCACACCCCGAAAAGCATCCAGAGTGTTGAGTTCCAAAACAGCATGAAGTTTAGCACCCATGCGTCCAAATTGTTCTTGCACCATCCGCTGCATTCCGTACCCGTCCTTAAACACCACTTGCGGGTAACAAATCAATTCCGGCCAAGGTACTCGTTCGTACTGGGCCAGGGGATGACCCGCCGCCATCAACACCTCGATCGGCTCATTGTAGAGCACCTCAACCAACATTTCCGGGGCTTGAGTAAAATAGCGGTTGTTCATCACCACCGCTATGTCCACCAAACCATCTTTGAGGACTTTCAGGGCTCGATCGCTACCGAGGGCAGTCACCCGCAATTGCACGTCTGGATAGTCGCGGCAAAACTTTTGCAGCACAGGTGGCAAATAAGCAGCGCAAACCGAGTGAATCGCAGCCACGCAGAGTTCCGGCTGCTTTCCCGCCCGTAAGTCTCCCAATTCTTCAGCAGCATTTTGCCAAGTCTGACAGATTTTGCGAGCGTGAGGTAGCAGGCATTCCCCTCCCACAGTCAGTTTCGCGTGGGCCGTGCGGTGAAACAGCGACAAACCCACTTCCGCTTCTAATCCCTGCACTTGGCGGCTAATAGTCGATTGGGTAACGCCACACTTCCGGGCCGCTTGCTGAAAGCTACCAGTTTCAGCAACTGAAAGAAATGCTTGAAGCTGCTCTAAGCGCATGGATGTTTAATTCGAGATGGTTTCAGAAATTTTACTGGAAGATTATCTGTGACATTAACCGATTTAGTAGCAGAATTTAGTAGACTTTGATACAGGTACAGATTAGTTTTGATTCCGGGGCCATACGCGGGGATGCTTGGCTCTACGAATCAATTTGCTCGGGTAGGATTTCTGAGCGCCCAAATAGAGGTCGATTCTCCCATATTGAAGGGATTTCTGAATCTGCCAAATTATCAAAAGATGGATTTAATAAAGATAAATCCATCTAATTTTCCCAGCTTGTAGCTAAACTGTTTGAATGAAGTGCACAATCATAATCGCTTCATCTATTGTGCTAAATTGCTGGGTTTATTCCTCTGCTTTAGACTTTAAAACTCGCCTTAAATTTCTTACCTCCTTGGGGATTATAGTACCTGAGTATCCCTAAACCTCTCAATAAATGTACGAATATTGCAGGCAGGTTAAAACCTGCTGTGAACTTTCATCCCCGAACTAAAGTCACTCTTGTTTTCTGTTTTTTTGTGTATAAACTAGAAATTAGCGGGTCAGCAACACAAGTGCAACTAGGATCGATCGCACAGGAAAGCCGAAATGCTGCCATTTATTAAGATTATGTCATTTAACCACAATTTTATTCCCCAAGATGGCTGTTGCCAGTGGCAACCCCAGTTGATGGGACTGCACGCGGTCAGCGATGTGTTAATTGCCTTGGCTTATTATTCAATTCCAGCACTTCTGACATACTATGCCCGGAAGCAGCGAGACGTGCCGTTGAGCAAGGGGTTTCTCCTATTGGGAGCCTGGTTTTTCTGCGGCGGGACAACTCACTTGATGCAAGTTTGGATGCTGGTGCATCCCAGCTACTGGCTGTCAAGTTCGATCGCCGTCGTTACCGCTATCATCTCTTTGTGGGCTGTAGCGTCCCTGATACCCTGGGTTCCTCAAGTGTTGGCTTTGGCTGGGGCGGCCTTTTTACCAGGAAATACGGCGCTGGAAACTGAAAAGGTCGATCGACTGCAAGCCGACTCTGCTATTAAAAATTCCGTCCCCTCCCTCACAACCGAACTCCAGCAAATTAACCAGCAATTGCTTGCAGAAATAACGCAGCGCGAGCGAGTCGAGGATCTCCTGCTTGACACTGTAGGCAAGCTGCAAGAAAGCGAAGAACGCTTCCGCGTTTTTCAGGAATTATCTCTAGACGGATTTAACGTATTCCGCAGCATCCGCGACGAATCCACAATTGTGGATTTTGAATGGGAATACGTCAATCCCGCAGCGGCCAAAATGCAACACCGTACTCCTGAAGAATTAACCGGCAAGCGATTGCTGCAAGTGCTGCCGGGTCATAAAGATAACAATTTGTTCGACCGTTACGTGCAAGTTGTAGAAACAGGAATTCCCCTCGATACCGAGATTTATTACAACAACGAAGGTATTGTCGCCTGGTTTCGGATTATGACCGTTAAATTGGGCGACGGCATTGCTATTTCTTTTAGCGATATTACTGGGCGCAAGCAAGTAGAAGCATCCCTGCGCGACGCGCTGCAAAAACTCACTTCTCATTTTGAAAATACCCCCCTAGCGGTGATTGAGTGGGATGAAAACTTTCGTCTCAGCGGGTGGTCGCCGGCGGCCCAGAAGATTTTTGGGTGGGAAAAAATAGAAGTTTTAGGCAAGCATTTTAGCGAATGGAACTTTATTTCTAAGGGCGATTTTAAAGAGGTAGAATCGGCCGTTTATAGTTTAAAAAAACCTGAAAATCGCTGCAATGTAGTTCGCAACAGCAATTATAATAAGTGGGGTTCGTTGGTACAATGCGAGTGGTACAATTCGGCTTTTTACAGCGATTCAGGACAGTTGATATCGGTGCTGTCTCTGGTTTTGGACGTGACGGAACGCTTTAAATTTCTGGAAGTGCTGCGACAGTCTGAAGAGCGGTTTCGGATTGCTGCAGAAAGTGCCAGCGATTTGATTTACGAATGGGATATCGAGACCGGGATCGTGCTGTGGTTCGGTCACGTAGACGAACATTTGGAGTACGAAAAAGGCGGATTTCCGAGGACAAGAGCAGCTTGGAACAGTATCTTGCACCCGATCGACCGCGATCGAGTTTTGGCCGCGGTCGATCGGTATTTGAGTGCGCCAGACAGTTCTGCCGCCCCATTTTTTCAGGAATACCGCGTTCAGTGCCAACGGGGTGGCTTGCTCCACTGGATCGATCGGGGCAAAGCAGTGCTTGACAAACAAGGCAATCCCTGCAAATGGATCGGCGTGATTAGCGACATCAGCGCTCGCAAAGAGGCGGAAGAACAGCGGAATTGGGCATTGGCGCGGGAACAGGCTGCCCGTCGCGAAGCCGAAGCCAGCGAACAGTTGTACCGCGTCCTCGCTGAAGCCATCCCGCAAATAGTTTGGACTGCCAGACCCGACGGCTGGCTCGACTACTACAACCAGCGCTGGTTTGAATATACCGGCTTGACGCTGGAGGAAACTCAAGGCTGGGGGTGGCAGCCAATTTTGCATCCAGATGACGTGGAAAACTGCCTAGAACGCTGGAATACCTCCGTGCAGACGGGGAGGACTTACGAGGTGGAATACCGCTTTAAACGGGCATCTGACGGGGCTTACCGCTGGCATCTGGGCAGGGCATTGCCCGTGCGGGATGCTGAGGGGAAAATCATCAAATGGTTCGGGACTTGTACTGATATTGACGATCGCCAGCGAGCGACCCAAACAGCCTATTTTCGCGCTCAAGCTTTGGCTGTGCTGTCGTCGGCTTCCCTGGATTACGAGGAGGCGCTGCAAGGTTTGGCAGATTTAACAGTACCGGCGCTGGGGGATTGGTGCTGTGTGCATTTGCTCGATGCCGACGGCTCGATCCGCTTGCACGCAGTTGCTCACTCAGATCCGAGCAAAGTCGCTCTGCTGTGGCAAATCGATCGGCGTATGCCGCTAGACCCCCAGGGACGGCACGGAGTAGCAAAGGTGCTGCGGACTGGGGAGTCGAAGCTGTACGCAGAAATACCGGAATGGGTGATCGAGGCGGTTGTGCCGGACAGGGAACTGCAGTTGGTGCTGCGATCCCAATCTCAGGTGCTGTCGGCAATCTGCGTGCCGCTGATCGCTCGCGGGCGGACGCTGGGAGCGATTTCGTTGCTGTGCGGGGAGTCGGGCCGCCGCTGCGGGGTGGAGGATTTGGTTTTGCTGGAGGATTTGGCGCGGGATGCGGCGGTGGCGATCGACAATGCGCGGCTTTACCGGGAAGCCGCGGAGGCCAACCGGATTAAAGACCAGTTTTTGGGAACGCTTTCTCACGAGTTGCGGACGCCTCTGAACGCGATTTTGGGCTGGGCGCAGATGCTGCGGCAGCGCCAGATGAGTGCCGAAAAAACGGCTGTCGGTTTGGAGACTATTGAGCGAAACGCGCGGTTGCAGACTCAGATGATTGAGGATTTGCTGGACGTTTCCCGGATTGTGAGCGGCAAAGTGTGTTTGAAGCTGTCCCCGGTGGATTTGGCACGGATTGTAGAAACGGCCGTGAAGGCGCTGAGCCTTGAGGCTGAGGCTCGGGGAATTGAATTGGTGAGTTTTTGCGGCGAAGGGGTGAGCTCGGTGAGGGGCGATGCTACTCGTTTGCAGCAGGTGGTGTCTAATTTGCTCTCGAATGCTATTAAGTTTACGCCGCCGTCGGGTCGCGTGGAAATAAGGCTCTCGGAGGATGGGGAACCGGGAGCAGCGGGTGGCGCCATCTTGTCTGGGCCGTCTCCGGTTCACTCTGTTTCGATCGTTGTCAGAGATACGGGAATTGGCATCAGCAAGGAGTTTTTGCCCTTTGTGTTCGATCGCTTCCGCCAAGCTGACAGCACTTCTACGCGCAATTACGGCGGGCTGGGACTGGGATTGGCGATCGTCCGCCATCTCGTGGAACTCCACGGCGGCAGTGTCTGGGCCGAAAGTCCTGGGGAAGGACTCGGCTCGACTTTCCGAGTGCGGCTGCCAATAATCAATAACAACAGTTAACTGTTAACTGTTGTTATTGATTATTGGTTCTTCGTTATTTTATTGATACCAGGACTCTGCTCTTGAGCGTAAGATTCATTGGTAAAATAGTAATGGCTGTGCGGTTCGTTTTTAGGGCTTACTCCATTCACCACTAACCCGAGAACGTGCTGACTTGATTTCTTCAATAGCTCCTTGGCATAAGCTACAGTACCAGAATTAAGAACTCCAGGTCGCACCACCAATAAAATCCCATCTGCTTTATTCCCCAGAATCAGAGCATCAGCAGCAACATTCAGAGAAGGAGCATCAATAATCACTGCATCATAAGTAGCCGAAAATTGCTTAATCAATAAAGTGATCCGCTGTGAATCCAACAGAGCCATTGGATTAGGCGGAATCACCCCGCAAGTCAGCACATCTAAATTATCGATAACTTGGGCGAGCGCATCCCCAAACCCAGCTTGTCCAACTATCACATTGCTCAAGCCTACTTGATTGGGAAGTTCCCAAATCTGATGTTGAACAGGACAGTGCATATCCGCATCTACCAGCAAAACCTTTCGTCCTAATTGAGCTATAGCTACAGCCAAATTAGCGGATACAGTAGACTTGCCTTCTTGCGGTAGCGAACTACTGACAACAATGACTTTCAGCTCTTTATCAGAACTCAGGAACCTCAGATTTGCCTGAAGCATTCGGTAAGCAGCACTGCTCGAAGTATGAGGAGTATCCCTAACAACAATCTGTCGGGGAGATGGCTCTAAATCTAGGGAAGTAGATTTAAGCCGCCTGGAATTGCGCCGAGTATTTTTGTCAGGCTTTTTATGAAAAGGAATCACTCCCAACAAAGTAAACCCAAACAATTCCCTCGCCTCTTCAATAGTTTTGACAGACTTATCTTGAGACTCTAAAAGCATCGCCGCAGCTATAGCAAGCAGAGTTCCCAACAAGCTGCCAGCTACCAGCAATAAAGACTTGCGAGAACGCACTGGTTCTTCCGGAACACTTGGCTTTTGGATAATCCGAGCATTCCCGACTTGCTGATTTTCTGTAATCCGAATTTCCTGGAGTTTTTTTTGCAATTCCTGATAATCAGCTTCGGCTTCTTGGAGTTTCCTTTCCAGTTCCCGCTTTTCCTTCTCTAGCTTCGGCAAAAGTTTTACCCGCTGCTTGTAGCCAGCTAGAGCATTTGATAGAATAGTAACTCGCTCAGCCAAGCCCTGGCGTTCTACATCTACCTTGATAAATTCTTCGATCAGTTTTGGTTTCACCTCTCCTATCTGTAAACTTTGATTTTGCAACGGCTGTTGCCCGCCTAAAACTTGTTGTATTTGTTGGTCTAGTAAAGCTTTCATAGTAGCTTTCTTAGTTTCTAACCTAGTTATTATAGGCGAATTGTCCAGGTAGCGATTTTGCTCAATTGCTAACTGTCGCTCTATTTGTTTGTATTCTTTGAGAGCTTCCTGCACAGTGCTAGATTGGCTGAGAGTGCTGGCGGTCAATGCTTGCTGGGGATTCATTTGTAATTCGTCTTCAAATGCTTTAGACTGAGCACGGGCATTGAGCAAATCAGACTTAGCTTGGTCGATTTGACTTTCTAGTCCTGCCATAACTGCCACTGCTGATTTAGCTTCTTCTTCAAGATTTACAACTTTATTCTCTTCTTTAAATTTGCTCAACTCTGCCGCTGCTTTCCGCATAGCTTGGTCTGAATTAGGCAGTTTTTTTTCAATAAACTGTCGAAGAGACACAGCTTCTAGGCGATTCACTTTTTGATTGTTATCTATATAAAACTTCATCAGGGTTTTGACGACATCTGCTGCTATTTTTGGGTTTTGGTGTTTGTATGAAACCGTTAGGATATCAGCTCCCCGAATAGTAGCTACTGTCAGCTTTTTAAAAAAATCTTTTGTTTTTAGTTGATTATTTTTTTCGTCTTTGAGCTGGAGTCTCTTGATAGTTTTTTCGATATTTTCGACAGAACGAATCAGTTCTATTTCGGTAGTCAGAGGGTTACTTTGCTCCGCCGCAGGAGTCAACTGTCCGATTTCTTTTCCCAATTCTGTTAAAGCAGAGCCAGGAGTTGTTTTCTTAAATAACAGCTTTCCTTCTGCTTCATAAACTGCTTTTTCCTTCAGCGTGCCGTAGGTGGTGAGTGCAACAACCGAGGCAAATACAGCTAAGGCTGGCAGCCACCTGCGCTTCAGAATCTGCCAGTATTCCTGAAATCCGATACCACTTTCAGTTGATTCCATTAGTTACTCCCGAAAAATGATTTTTTGTAAACAGTAACACCCTCGGCTTTTTAAATCATTATTGAGGATATCTATTGTATCACTTAAGTCAAGCACTGTCATGGTTTTAACAAATCTATTTGTGTTCCCCATTACAAAAAAAATTATATATTTTTGTTAATAAAAAGTAAAGAATTATAAACTTACGAGCAATATAACCAGTATTAGGAGAAGATCGACTCAGCATTAAGAGTTCAAAATTTAATCTCAAAAAATAATAAAACAACAATTAGGAGACGGGGAATATTCTTGATAATCGCCTTAATCATATCACTTGAGTGATGCCCGATTCAAAGAAAGGCTGATTAATTTCAGCGGGCAGGGTGGTATAAAAAAACACCTCAGCATTAGGTACTAGATATAGTTTTAGTAAAGTTTTTGGGTAATAGGGTGTGATGAATATGATCATAAAAAAAATTAGCAAAGTGTTGGTGGGATTAAGAACCCGTCATTTTTTGATAATCGATGCAATTTGTTTGGCGCTCGCACCGTTAATGGCCTTGGCAATTCGTTTAGATGGCATATTGAATCTGGCTCCCTACTTACAGAGCCTAGCGGTAGTTACAGTATTATTTTTAGCAGTCAAGCTTACAGTATTTTATGCGGGGGGCTTCTACAAGCGTTACTGGCAGTATGCGGGTCTGGAAGAAATGGCACAAATAACGATACTGATAGGTATATCCCTAGCAGGGGAAATTATCTTGTTCCAAGGATTATACCAGCTAAATAATTCGCCGATCGCAAATCTGCCACGCTCGCTGCCGCTACTAGACGCTATGATCAGCTTTTTGTTAGTGGCGGCGATTCGTTTCAGCATTCCAGCCCTGGAAAGATGGAACCAAAAATCGTGGAAAGTTCAGCAACGCGATCGCGTCCTGATAGTCGGTGCGGGCAGTGCAGGCACATCTCTGATGCAAACGATGCAGAGGAGCCCAGAGGTAGGACTCGATCCAATCGCTTTCATAGACGACGACCGCAAAAAAATCTCCAAGCAGATTGGCAAACTGACTGTACTCGGCAATCGCTGTAACATTCCGGAAGTAGTTCGATCGCTAAATATCGACAAAGTTATGATTGCCATCCCCTCAGCTCCGGGAAAAGAGATTAGGGAGATCGTAGAAATTTGTCAGTCAATTGGAATTCCAACCAGCACCCTCCCCGGCCTCAATGAAATCATCAACGGTCGTGTCAGTTTAGGTAGCCTCAGAGAAGTACAGATTGAGGACTTGCTCCGCCGCGAACCCATTCAAACCGATGTTGAGAAAGTCTTGGGATTGATTGGAGGTAAGAAAGTTCTAATTACCGGTGCGGGTGGCTCCATCGGCAGCGAACTTTGTCGGCAAATATTAAAGTGCGCTCCTGCGGAAATCATCATCGTCGGACACGGAGAAAATTCTGTATTCAACATTCAACAAGAATTAGGAAAAGTCCTGTCAGAACTCAAAAAAACCAGCCAAACCCCAACAGATATTACTCGCGTGACAGCCTTTATGGCCGATATTCGCTTTCGCGAGCGCTTAGAGTACGTTTTTCTAACAATGAGACCAGACATCATTTTTCATGCGGCCGCTCACAAACACGTACCCATGATGGAATTAAACCCGCCGGAAGCGATTACTAACAACGTGCGGGGGACGAAAAATCTGCTGGATCTGGCATTGAAATACAATGTGAAACAATTTGTGATGATTTCCACCGACAAAGCGGTGAATCCAACTAGCATTATGGGAGCTAGCAAAAGAGTTGCCGAAATGCTGGTGCTGCAAGCAGCCAAAAAAAGCAAAAACCCATTTGTAGTGGTTCGTTTCGGTAATGTTCTTGGCAGCCGCGGTAGCGTCGTACCTACTTTCAAGCGACAAATTGCTGAGGGCGGGCCGATCACAATTACCCATCCAGATATCACTCGCTATTTCATGACAATTCCCGAAGCAGTTCAACTGGTTTTGCAGGCAGCAGTCATCGGCAATGGCGGGGAAGTTTTCATGCTTGAGATGGGAGAACCAGTCAGAATTTTTGATTTAGCAAAAGATTTGATTCGGCTCTCAGGATATGAACTGGGCAAAGACATAGAAATCGCATTTACAGGGCTGCGGCCGGGAGAAAAATTGTTTGAAGAGCTGTTTATTCCGGGCGAGAAATACAACCGCACTAAACACGAAAAAATTCTCAGTCTTGGCAATGCCAGCCGCCTAGTGAAAGAAAATATTGACCAGGAAGTAGAAGCCCTTTGTCAAGCGAGCGATCGCAATGATGCGGATCTAATTGTCTCAATGCTACAGCAGTTAGTGCCTGAGTATGTACCAGGGTATTCAACCGCCAATTTGCACGCCAATACAGCCCCAAAAAGAACCGCTGTGGCAAAGATTAGCAGTGCAGCTATTCAGTTAGAGAATGATTTGCGGGTGGCTCTGGCAAATGAGGAGTTTCGGATTCACTATCAGCCGATCGTCTGCCTGGAAACTAATAAGATTAGTAGTTTTGAAGCGCTGTTGCGCTGGAAGCACCCGAATCGAGGTTTGCTTTGGCCAGACGAATTCCTACCAGCGGCAGAAGAAACCGGCTTGATTGTTCCTATTGGCGAGTGGGTACTGCGGCAAGCTTGCAGTCAGATGCGGATTTGGCAGTCGCAATTTCGTCTTAACGCTCCTTTAACAGTCAGCGTGAATCTGACTAGCAAACAGTTTTTCCACGCTGACTTAATCGAGACGATTGCCAAAATATTGAAAGAAACAAATCTCGCTGCTCCGAGTTTGAGGTTAGAAATTCCTGAATATGTTGTGACGGAAAATTCCGAGTTGGCTGGAGCTGTTTTTCTCAAACTTAAAACTTTAGGTGTGCAAGTACAAATCGACCACTGTGGTCTTAGTGATGTATCATTAACTCACCTCTACCAATTGACGCGGCTGAAGTATGGGAAATTCGATAGTTTGAAGCTAGATTGCTCTCTAGTCAGCGGGCTTGATGCTAGCAACCCCAACTTAGAAATTTTTCACAAAATTACTGCCATAACTCAAGAGTTAGGTATGGGCATGATTGCCACAGGAGTAGAAACGAGCTGGCAAATAGCTCAGCTAAAAGCTCTGAAATGCGTCTACGGACAGGGATACTTTTTCTCTAAGCCTGTAGAAGGCTCTAAGGTAGAAAAATTGATGGGGGCTATGCCTGTTAAAAGTTAATGGGACATTTGTGAATAATTTTGAAAGGGGAAATACACGATTGGGAATTCACCAATTAGCAAGCAGGTAATTAGTTACTAATGCAACAGTTGAAACCACTAACATTACGCCGTAATTTTTCCTGGACTTTCACTGGCAACCTCATTTATGCGGCTTCCCAGTGGGGGATGTTGGTGGTGCTTGCTAAATTGGGCAGTCCTGAAATGGTGGGTCAATTTACCTTGGGTCTAGCGGTGACAGCACCTGTTATCATGTTTACTAATCTGCAACTGCGAGGTATCCAAGCGACGGATGCGAAAGGGGACTATGTTTTCAGTGATTATCTGGGTCTGAGGTTAATTGGAACTGGGTTAGCACTCTTGATAATTGCGGGAATTACGCTCAAAGCAGGATATCGGTTGGAGACTTCGTTGGTGATTTTGGCGATCGCCCTGGCAAAGGCTTTTGAGTCGATCAGTGATGTGTTTTACGGCTTGATTCAACAACACGAACGGATGGATCGAATTGCGATCGCCCTGATGATTAAAGGGCCTTTGTCGTTATTACTTTTAGGCATCGGAGTTTCTCTGACTGGGAGTGTTGTAGGGGGAGCGATCGGATTAGCAGTTGCATGGGGTTTAGTTCTCTTCGGCTGGGATCTTCGCAATGGTAGATTAATTTTAAAGGATTCCTTGCATGGGAGAGAGCGAGAAGATTTATTAGTTGCCGATGCTGAACCTGCAAACAGCCAAAATCCCTTGTACCCGCGCTGGGATGGAAAAATTTTGGGCAAGTTAGTTTGGCTTGCTTTACCTCTGGGTTTTGTGATGATGTTGATTTCGCTGAATACTAACATTCCTCGATACTTTATCGAGCGGTATTTGGGCGAACGCGAACTGGGCATTTTCGCTGCCATGTCTTACCTGATGGTGGTTGGGCAGATGGTAGTGAGTGCGCTAGCGGAGTCTGCAAGTCCGCGACTAGCAAAATATTATGCAGCGAGAAATAGCGCTGCTTTTCGCACACTTTTGCTCAAGCTGGTGGGGGTTGGCTTGATGTTAGGTGCGGGAGGCGTTTTTGTCGCGGTTGTTGCCGGTCGGGAAATCCTAACTTTACTCTATAAACCGGAGTATGCTGAGCGGGCTGATTTGTTCGCGTGGCTGATGGTGGCTGCGGGTATGGGTTACGTTTCTTCCTTTTTGGGTTACGGGATGACGGCCGCTAGATACTTTCGGGTGCAAATGCCTTTGTTTGTTTTGGTAACGGGGAGTTCTGCGATCACTTGTTTCTGGTTAATTCCGACACAGGGAGTCCGAGGGGCGGCACTCGCGCTGATCGTTGGGGCGATGGTTCAAGCAGTTTTTAGTTTTACAGTCATTGCTTATGCACTATACAGACTCGACAGATATCAAGGCACACAATCAAATATCGACTAAGCAGCGTCCGATCCGTATTCTTCATGTCGTCGGCGGTATGAATCGGGGCGGAGTGGAAACTTGGCTGATGAACGTTTTGAGACATATCGATCGCGATCGCTTCCAGATGGACTTTGTAGTTAACACTGAGAAACCCTGTCCTTACGATGCTGAAGCTCGTTCTCTTGGTAGCAAGATTATCCCCTGCCTCAATCCTGCAAAACCTTGGCTGTACGCTCGCAACTTTAAACGAATTTTACGCGAATACGGGCCCTATGACATAGTTCACAGTCACGTCCATCACTTTAGCGGTTACGTTCTCTATTTGGCGAAACAAGCAGGCGTACAGATTCGCGTTGCCCACAGCCATAACGATACCTCTGCCATTGATGCCAAAGCCGGATTCCACCGGCGCTTGTATCTAACTTTAACCAAATGGTTAATCGATCGATATGCAACAATTGGTTTGGCTGCTAGCTGCCAAGTAGTAGAAGTATTATTCAACCAAACTTGGAAAACGGACTCGCGTTGTCGAATTCTTTACTGTGGCGTAGATTTGACACCCTTCCGCGATATAGTTGATTCTGTTGCCGTTCGCGCTGAACTTGGCATCCCTGCTGATGCCTTTGTCATAGGTCACGTCGGCAGATTTGAGGAACAAAAGAACCACAGATTTCTTATAGATATTGTGGCAGAAATTGCCAAGCGAGAACCTAATATACACTTGCTGCTTATAGGTGACGGTTCGCTGCGATCGGAGATTCAACAAAAAGTAATTCAAAATGGCTTGGTTAACCGCGTTACCTTCGCGGGTCTGCGACCTGACATTCCTCAACTCATGTTGGGTGCTATGGATCTCTTTCTATTACCTTCGATTCACGAAGCGTTGGGTTTAGTATTAATTGAGGCACAGGCAGCAGGACTGCCTTGTGTCTTTTCAGATGTTGTTCCAGAGGAAGCTAATGTAGTCAAACCTCTGGTGCGGCAAGTTTCTTTGTCTCACTCAGCATCTGACTGGGCAGAAGCGGTTATATCTGCAAGGAGTGGTGCATCAGCTATTACCCAAGCCGATACTCTACCTGTCCTGGAAAACAGCCATTTTAATATTGCAGTCAGCCTCCAAAAGCTGACAGAGGTTTATGAAGTTAACTTCATGATGAACTGATATTAATTGCGTGTTCTTGGGAGCAATAATCGCTATATTACAGGTATGTATTGTATTTGAGTTGATAGTCAAGCAACGCCAATTATGAAAAAAACTAGCAGGTTTTAAACGAGACTGTATGGTTGTCAAATATATAACTTTATGCTAAGAGCAACAATTATTACCATCCTTTTATCCGTTTTATTTGGCGGCACGTCTCTTATTGGGTTGGGCAATGCAGAGATACCTCTCGACCCGGCAATTCTGAGATTGCGCTATCTGCTAGTCGGCACAACTTTACTAATTCTTATCCTCATGTCCCCCTTTAAACAGTGGGGTTTCCACCGTCAAGCTCGACCTCTCCTCTTACTGTGGATTTTCTTCGCCTGCGGATTACTCATATCGGGAGTTGCTAACAATGACACAACTATTTTTAGGGACGGGTTGTGGCAAATGATTGCTGTACCGTTAATTCTGTTTAATGCTGTCCCAAAGGCGATGAAAGAAAATGCCAACTTGCTAATGGGAATGGGACTTTTCCTCGGTCACCTTCCCTATATTGTTACGTCTATTGTCTCGTATCCACCTGGTAATGGTACGCTGTATCGTGGCGTATTTGCCAACTCGAATCAAATGGGATTTACCTGTGCCACAATGTCTGCGGGTTTATTTATTTTGTTGATTGGTGCTTGGTCTGCCAAAAAAGATGTGCGGTATTTATTGCCGATATCTGCTGCTCTGTTGATCTGTTTTGTGCTGATAATTTTAGCCAACTCCCGGACTTCAATGATTGTATGTTTTATCATGTTTTTTTTGTTTTTTAGCGAGGTGGTAAAAAATCCTAAAGCAGTAAAAAAAATTATCGCGATCGCCACTGTGGCTGTGACGGCAGTCTTGCTATTTGGAGGGGAACAAATTGAGGCTATAAATAAGACTCTCAACAACAACTTTGAAGCTAAGGAAGGTTTGAGCGGGAGAGATCGCATCTGGGGACAGACATTAGATGAATCAGATTTACTGGGTCACGGCAGCAATTACTTTAAGTTAAACTTTGGACTGGGAGGACACAACACAATTATTGAAGTCATCGGACAAAATGGCATTATAGCAGCAAATTTGCTAGTCGCTTTTGCGATCGCGAGTTTATTCTATACTTACGCCTATTTCAAAACTTATGCCAAAGAGGATTGTGCTGCGCTCGCTCCCTTCCTGATTACAGTATGCTTTTGGTTTTTATCTATGGCTGAAGGGATGTTTGGCTCATTAGGTAATGCCATGACACTTGCCTATATGCTGTCTATAGGTATTGTAATATCAAGGCCGCTCTCCGGGAAAATGCAGGATTAGGAATGCAGAAGGTATCATAAAAAAAAATACTTCTGATTTAAAGGATTTTTTACAATCACCCCATTAAATAAAAAACGCCGACATGAATCACAGAAACTTGAAAAAAAATAGTAATAAGTTGCGAGGATTAACGCTCTTCGCATCTCTCTTAATATCGGTAATTATTTTGGCTTTAGCTTATTCTCAGATTTTAAAGGTCGGCTCATACTGTCCTCCTGCTGTTGCCGCACCTGTCACTCTAACTCCCAAAAACCAGCGAATAGTCGAGATTCGGGTTGACGGAACTACGGTGATTGACAACAAACCATTTTTTCCCTTCGGTTTCTATCATGTTTCCTGGAAATCGACTGCCCAAGAGCGCAAGTCGGCACTCCGAGACATCGCTGCTGCTGGATTTAACACAATTCACGCTTCGGCTACCAACATCGATGATTATGGAGAATTTTTAGACGAAGCAGAGCGGCTGGGAGTATATGTTTTAACAGAGCAAAATTCTATTGGACTCCTGAATTTAATCAACGCTTTTAAACAAAAACCTGCTGTACTCGGCTGGAGTATGGCTGACGATGTTGAAAACGGCAAATGGAGTGTAGATAATCTGTTCAAATCTTACCGACAAGCGAAGACAGCCGATCCCAATCACATCACTTATATTAGTGGCTACTCAAATAAACTCAAGCAGTTTGCTAATTGTTCTGATGTGATTGCGAGGCAATCTTATCCTATTAAATTGAGGAAACCAGAAGAATTGCCTGCGACTTATTCTGACATATCAGATGCACGGGAAGCCGCTGCTAAATTCAATCGCTCCACTTATGCTAATTTACAAACATATAACTGGGACTCGCACTCTTCTAAAAAATACGATGGCTCTCAAGCCCCTACCTTTCAAGAAGTGCGAAATATGACCTATCAAGCTTTACTTGCAGGGACAAAAGGGATTCTATACTACACTTATCACGATTCGTCTTGGCATTTGCCAGACAACCCGGATTTGTGGGAGGGAGTTAAATCTTTAGTGCCTGAATTGAAATCAATTAGTCCGCTATTACTTGATGGAGAGTTCCAAAAAATTGATACCAAGATGTCGAATATAGTAGCGGGGATATGGACACGCGAAAACCAAGGTGTCGCTGTTGTGGTCAACAGCAATTACGGGAAACCAAGAGAAGTGGCTCTTGAACTTCCGATCGCAGTTAGGGAAGCGCGATCGATGTTTCAAAATCGACCAGCCGGTATGGCAGTCAAGGGAGGTAAACTTTTTGGGTCGATCGACCCTTTAGACGTTCACGTTTACAGACTTATTCTGTGACGATACCAGAGTGCCGTGACCGATAGGTGCGATCGCTATTGGCAGAATGAATGACAACAAACAACTTATTAATCAAATGTAGAAATGTTTTTGTTAAAGGAGTTACCGATTGTATGAGAGTAGTTGTAGCTGTTGAACACCGCTTTGTTCGCACGCCCGACGGGGCTGTGTGGACGCAGACAATGTTCGCCCATTCCTACTGGCAGCGTTACTTTGAGGTATTTGACGAGATCCTGGCAGTAGCCCGCGTGCGCGACGTACCTGATGTGCCTTCTGACTGGAAGCGAGCTGACGGGGAAAGAGTTTCCTTTGCAGCAATACCTTACTATATAGGCCCCTGGCAGTACCTCTTCAAGGCCTGGCAGGTTCAGCAGGCTGCCAGAAAAGCTGTCCGCACAGAGGATGCTGTGATTTTTTATCTTTCTTCTCAAATTTCGTCCTGTATCGAACCGATGTTGCGCCGGATGGGCCATCCCTACGGCATTTATGTCATCGCCGACCCTTACGACGTATTCGCTCCGGGCTCAGTCAAAAGCCCCCTGCGCCCCTTTTTCCGCTGGTGGTCGCCACGTCGGCTGAGAGAGCAGTGCGCGAATGCTAGCGCCGCTGCTTACATTACAGAAAAGGCTCTCCAGCGCCGATATCCGCCAAATCCAGGGGTTTTTACCGCTCACTATTCGATGACGGAATTGCCGGATTTAGCATTTGCGGCAGCACCGCGATCGCACTTTCGGGAAAAGCAGTCGCTGACCTTGATTACAGTGGCCAGTTTGGCTCAACTTTACAAGGCTCCCGACGTACTCATCGATGCCGTTGCTGTTTGCGTCGGGGAGGGACTAGATATCAAGTTGGTTATAGTTGGAGACGGGCAGTATCGTCAAAAACTGGAAGCACGAGCTCAAACATACGGTTTGGGCGATCGGGTTTGTTTCCGAGGTCAGTTGACTGCTGGTGATGTGGTACGCAATCAATTGGATCTAGCTGACATTTTCGTTCTTCCTTCCCATCAGGAAGGTTTACCTAGAGCAATGGTGGAAGCAATGGCGCGCGCATTACCCTGCATCGGCTCCACAGTAGGAGGCATCCCAGAACTGCTCCCCCCGGAAGATTTAGTACCCCCTGGTGATGTAGCAGCTTTGGCCGGCAAAATCCGAGAGGTGACGACTGACCCAAAACGCATGGCTCGAATGTCGGCCAGGAATTTGGAAAAAGCTAAAGAGTACCGCGATGAAGTTCTCCGAGAACAACGGAATGAATTTTACCGCTACGTGCGAGAGATGACTGAAGCTTGGTTGAAGGAAAAACAAAAAATATGAACAAACTTCTAATTATCACTACTATTCCAGGTACTCTTGATTTTTTCCTGCCTCTAACCAAGCACTTACGCGCTCAAGGTTGGCGGGTAGATGCAATGGCGAAAGAACTTTCTACTACCAAGGAATACCCAGATTTGTTCGATCGCGTTTGGGATGTCGAGTGGTCGCGCAACCCTCTAGATCCCAAAAACTTGCTCGCGGCTCCCCAACAAATTCGTCAGGTGTTTGCTCAACAACAATACAACTTAGTAAATGTTTCCACACCAGTAGCTGCCTTTGCGGCCCGCTATGCTCTTAACAATTGGAGAAAGCAGGGAAAACTAAAGGTAATCTACACTGCTCAAGGTTTTCACTTCTACCAGGGAGGCGCACCCCATAAAAATGCTATATTCTTGGGACTAGAAAAGATTGCTGGGCCTTGGACAGACTATTTAGTAGTAGTGAATCGGGAAGATGAGTCAGCAGCAAAGCGCTATGGACTCATTTCTCCCGAACGAGTTCGTTATATCCCCGGAACTGGTTTAAATCTTGATCGCTTTAGTCCCAATGCTATTTCCGAATCTGAGATAATGCGAGTACGTCAAGAGTTAGGATTAGCACCGGAAAACTCTTTGTTTTTGTCGGTAGCTGAATTTATTCCCCGCAAACGTCCTGGGGATATTTTAAAGGCATTTGCCCAACTCGGTCGCTCTCAAGTACATTTAGCCTTCGCCGGAAATGGACGAATTTTCCAGGAAATGCAGCAACTCGCAGCCAAGTTGGGAATTCAAAACCAAGTACATTTTTTGGGGCGACGGAGGGATATCCCAGTTTTAATGCGTGCGTCTGTAGCTACTTTGATTGCTTCTGCACAAGAAGGACTTCCCAATTGCGTGATGGAATCTTTGTGCATGGAAACCCCCGTAATTGGTACAGAAATTCGTGGCACTCGCGATTTATTAGTAGATGGAAATGGGCTGCTGGTAAAATTGGGAGATATCAACGGAATGGCTGAAGCAATGGCATGGATTTTAGATCGTCCAGAGGAAGCTCAAAAGATGGGCAAGCGCGGACGAGAAGATATGGTTAATTATGACGTACCACATATCCTAAATCTATACGAAACTCTGTATAGCGATGCTTTGTCTTAGAAGGTGAATCAAATCTTTAAACAGTAGGAGAAATAGGTTATGAATTAAAAAAAGTTTTTATTTTTTTATACTATATTATCCCACGTATCTATTACTGAGGTTGAAATGAATACTCAAATAATTGATTTAACAGATAATTTGTGGCTAGAAACACTCTCAAAACTACGCCACGACATTTATCATTTACCTGAATACGTTTATTTAGAATCACTTAGGAATAAGGCTGCTGCTGAAGCTATCTTAATATTTGAGGCTGACAAAATCTTTTTCTTGCCATATTTTTGTCGTCATTGTGATGGTTTAGTTGAAGAAAAATTAGCGACCGAAGATTTTTTTGATGTCGTATCTCCTTACGGTTATCCCGGTATCGTGTTGAGCGAAGCAGCAGCAAAGGACAGAGAGTTTGTCAAGTTAGCAATGAATCAGCTAATATCTGCATTACGTGCTAAGGGAGTGTGTTCGGCATTCTTTCGACTTCATCCTATACTTAACCAAGGTTTTGAAGAAATTTTAGATCCTGAAATCTGCCAAATAACTGGAGAAACTATATCTATTGATTTGAGACTTTCTGAAGCTGAAATTTGGCAACAAACTCAAAAGAGTCAGAGAAAGCAAATTAGTAGATGTAAGCGAGATGGTTTTACTGCCAGAATGGTTCCATTAATACCTTATGTTGATGAATTCACCCAGGTATATCATGAAACAATGAGGCGAGCAAGTTCTGTAGAATATTATTATTCGTTTGATTCTAACTATTTTTTACAGTTGGCAGAGGCACTAGGCGAAAAACTCCACTTGTGCCTTATTGAATTAAACAATCAAATTGCTTCTGCTGGTTTGTATACTGAATGCTGTGGCATAGTTCAGAGCACTTTTGGGGGGACAAGAACAAAGTTTTTAAAACAATCTCCTAACAGTTTAAGAGTAGATTATGCTCGCTCCTGGGCTAAGGAACGTGGCAATGATTTTTTGCATATGGGGGGTGGTGTTGGCAGTTATAAGGATGGTGTTTACAATTTTAAAGCAACTTTCTCCGAGCAAAGACATAATTTCCTAACGATGCGCTTAATTATAGATGAAGAAAAATATCGTTATCTGGTTGAATTGCGAGCGAAATCTTTAAATACTGAGACTGAAGAGTTATTGAATTCAAACTTTTTCCCAGCATATCGTTCTATCGACAGCGGTTGGAAAAAATCTACGAATTCTGAATAAACTAAACATGAGATTCATTAATTTTGAGAAGTATAAAATGAAGATTAAAGTAATTGATTTGTCAGACATTTGTGGCGAGAAACACTATAAAAAATACGCCACGATATCTATCATGTGCCTGAATATCTATATTTGGAGTCTATTAGGAACAATGCCCTAGCAGAAGTTATTGTGATAGCTGAAGAGGATCAAATATTTTTTCTACCTTATTTGTTACGTCGGTGTGATGACATATTTGACCAAAGTTTAGCAACACAAGATGTTTTTGATGTTGTCTTCCCTTACCCTCGTACCTGCTTAAGTTGTCTGCGCTTACCCTCGTACCTGCTTAAGCGGGTACTCCGCCCGTAAGCGCCAAGAGATTTTTTTGAATGTAGAGCTAGGTATGCAACCATAATTAACGTCTTTTTGAAAAATCAGCGAGCGTCCCCATCCTCAAAATGTTACAAAAAATTCATAAAACAGCGACGTTTTTTAAATTTTATGTAAAAGTCAGCGATCGTCCCAACCATAGGTTCACAAAAGCTTCATGAAACACCGAAGTTATTTAAAGTTTCTGTAAATTTGACAGAATTCATTATCGTATAAACCCGGAGCCTGCAAAAATCAGGGAAGTACAGTAAATTGCTGCTGGGGTGTAGAATCATGAGTATTTACGAATTACTAGCGCTCAAATCAAAGTCACAAAGAGCGCAACTTAATCAAGTAGTAAATCCCAAAAAATTCAGCCACTTGGTTAAGTGGGTATTAGATAGATTATGTGCAGCGATCGCCCTTTTGGTTTTCTCTCCCGTAATATTAACAGTTGCGATCGTCATTTACATCCGCATGGGCGGCCCAATCTTTTTTTGCCAACCCCGTCCCGGTAAAAACGGTCGCGTTTTCAATTTCTACAAGTTTCGCACCATGACAAACGATTGCGATGCTGATGGCAATTTGCTGCCCCACGAACAGCGTCTCATACCTCTGGGTCAATTTCTTCGCAAAACCAGTCTGGACGAACTCCCTCAACTCTGGAACGTTCTCAAAGGTGACATGAGTTTTGTCGGGCCTCGTCCTTTACTCGTCAGATACCTCGATCGCTATACTCCAGAACAAGCACGCCGCCACGAAGTTATGCCTGGAATTACGGGTTGGGCTCAAGTCAATGGTCGCAATACTATTAGCTGGGATGCTAAATTCAAACTAGATGTTTGCTATGTCGATAATTGGAGTTTGTGGTTTGACTTGAAAATTCTGTTTCTGACAGTATTGAAAGTCTTGAAAAGAGACGGAATTAACCAAGAAGGTTATGCTACATCCCCAGAATTCACAGGTGTGCTTGACGATTCCAAAACTAGCAGTGTTCTCCGGTAGCGGTTCGTTTATTAAAACAGACTAAAGATTTTTGAGAGTCCTCTAAAAAAGACTTAAGCTATGAGCCAGGGGTTAAATCCCCTGGCTTCTCTGATTGCTCAATCTAGAAGAAACTAAAACGACACAAAGAAAAATATAATTATTTAGTGGGAGGGCGGGTCAAATTTTTAAACATTCAGCCTGAATAACTCCTCAAGTCAAACTTTTTTCCAGCCTATCGTTCTCCTAAATGAGAGTAAAATGACAAAACAAATCCTCCTCTCAACACCTCACATGGGTTCCCTCGAACAGGAGTTCGTCAAAGAAGCCTTTGATACCAACTGGATCGCCCCCGTCGGCCCCCATGTGGATGCTTTCGAGCAAGAATTCTGCGAAGTAGTTGGCGCTAAACACGCAGCGGCTGTTAGTTCCGGTACCGCAGCTTTGCATTTGGCTTTACAATTAATTGGTGTCGGTTCGGGAGATGAGGTTTTTTGCTCGACTCTGACTTTTATTGCGACTGCTAGCCCAATTACTTATCTTGGCGCCAAACCAGTTTTTATTGATAGCGATCGCACTTCTTGGAATCTCAACCCCGATTTGTTCCGAGAAGCACTTGACAAACGAGCAAAAATTGGTAAATTACCCAAAGCTGTTGTAATCGTACACCTCTACGGTCAAAGTTGCGATCTCGACCCAATTCTAGAAGCTTGCAATGCTTATGAAATTCCGCTAATAGAAGATGCGGCAGAATCTCTAGGGGCTACCTATAAAAATAGATCGCCTGGAAGCTTTGGCAAAATCGGCATTTTCTCATTCAACGGTAATAAAATTATCACCACTTCCGGCGGCGGAATGTTAGTTTCCGACGACCCAAAACTTGTAGAAAAAGCTCGTTTTTTGGCGACACAAGCCCGTGACCCCGCTCCTCATTACCAACACTCAGAAATTGGCTACAATTACCGTCTCAGCAATGTTTTAGCGGGAATTGGTCGGGGTCAATTACGGGTTTTGGAGGAGCGAGTTGAAGCTAGACGACGAAATTTTGACTTTTACAAACAAGCTTTAGGAAACTTGCCGGGAATTGAATTTATGCCGGAAGCAGCCTTTGGACGCGCTACTCGCTGGCTGACTTGTTTAACAATCGATCCGGCCGCTTTCGGTGCAGATAGAGAACAAGTTCGCCTAGGGCTTGCTGAAGAGAAAATAGAAGCGCGTCCTGTTTGGAAACCTTTACATTTACAGCCAGTATTTGCTGATTGCGAATGTATGGGCGGTGCGGTTGCCGAAGAGTTATTTGAGTACGGGCTTTGTTTGCCTTCGGGTTCTAATTTAACTGATGAAGATTTAGAGCGGGTGACAAGTGCGATCGCCCAAATTCACAAAGAAAATCGATGATATAGCCGAAGGAATTTCGGCTACGGATTTTGTAACGGATGTAACTGAGGTCAGGAAGAAGAAAGATGCGAGCGCTATTATTATATCCCTGAATTTTTCAAGAAGTTGGGGAGTTAGGTATTTTGTCTTTTGATTAATTTTCTTGCCATTCTTGCAGGGCGATCGCAATTCCCTCTTTCAATCTCGGTTCGAGACTCTCTTCCTTAACTAAGCTTTCTAATTTCTGCCTAGCCTCGGCAGAACCTAGCTGTTTGATCCCTGCCATGCAGTGTAGCCTGACGCTGCTGTCTGCGTCGCCCAACATTGAAATCAGAGCATCTAGCCCTCTCATATCTCGTAATTGCCCTAACCCTAAAGCTAAAGATTGTTTGATTCCCACAGACTGTACAGCGGGATGACCGGTTTGCAGCAAATCGATCATAATTTCAGCAGCTTTGGCTTTTAATTCCGGCTTTTCCACTCGCCCTAAAACAGTGACAATCTCTTGACAAACAGGAGAGTTTATATTAGAATATTGGGCACTTAAAGTTTGCTGCAAATATGCTAAAGCGGTTGCAGTTTCCATCCAGCTTAGGGCGCGCACAGTTTCGATTTGCAATTCCACCGGAGTTGTGGGCGATCGCAGCAATTCAAATAAAGCAGCAGCAGCAGCATCGGTTTTCACTCGCCCGATCGCGATCGCCGCTTGCTGACAAACTTCTAATCGGATGTCCGAAAGCAAAGGTTTGAGCAAGTTAACTAAATCTAATTCTGCATCTAAATAGGCGCGCACACCGAGAGCTCGCACGGCTTCTTTTCTGACTGCTGTCGCCGGATCTTTGAGTGCTGCTACCAGTACCGGCGGGATGCGGGAATCGTGAAAGCTACTCAGGGCCTCGATTGCGGCTGCTCGCACCGCAACTTGAGAGTCTCCGACTACGCTCAACAGCGGTGGGATGGTTTCGGTGCGCCGAATTTGGGCGAGTGCTGCTGTAGCAAACTGTCGCGAGTCTTCTTGGAGTAGGAGAGTTGCGAGGGATTCTATGGCTGTCGGGCCGAAATTCCCTAGGGTTTCGGCGGCGATTTGGCTCAATTCTTCGTCGGAATTTTTGACTAATTCTACTAAAGCTTGAATCACTTCCGGGCGATTCCCTACGGGATAGCTTCGCTTCACAAACTTTCCGAGGATGCGGGCGGCGAACCACCGGGGTTCGGTGTCTGCGTCTTCGTCTTCGAGCACGGCAATTAAAGGTGCGATCGCGCCATTTCCCAGATTTGGCAATACTTTAGCAATTTCCCAGCGGTCTTGAAAATCGCCCGATTTTAAGGCTTCTATTGCTAAACTGACAGCTTGCTCTAAAATGTGTTCTTCCTGCGGCTTGCTACCGTCGGCTGTCACTTGCTGCAAGCATTCGACTAACCCTGGCCAGTTTTGGCGATCGGCCGCGACTTGTGCTTTTTGTAAAATATTATACATGATTTTAAATTAAGTTCGATCGATAAGCAAGGTTTTTTGCTGCTAGGTCAGAGCCGGATGGAGCTACTTTTTACGAATCTTTTGCTACAATTATCCATTTTTTAACATTTTTGTCAATCCATCATAACTGGTAAAATGGAAGTAAAGCATTAATTTCATGCAGTTAAGGCATCAAGCTATACTTTTTGTAATTTAAAATACGCAATATTCCTAATTAAAAATTAACAAATGAAGAAAGCTCTACTTTTAGTAAACCAGCACTCCCGAAAAGGGCAAAAGCTATTATCTCAAGCCACTGTAAAATTAGAAGCACTGGGTTTTGAGTTAATGGTAGAATCTACCGACCACGCCCACGAACTTTCCGACACTATTCGCCGCTACCAAAATCGAGTCGAATTAGTAATAATTGGCGGTGGCGACGGCACTCTCAACGCCGCCATAGAAGGTTTGATAGACACCAAGTTACCCTTGGGTATTTTGCCGATGGGAACGGCTAACGACCTAGCCCGCACTCTGGGAATTCCTACAGATTTATCAGCAGCTTGTCAAGTAATTGCCAGCGGTAAAGTTCGGCTAATAGACTTGGGTTGGGTTAACGGCCAACATTTTTTTAATGTTGCGAGTTTGGGATTGAGCGTGCAAATTACCCAGCGGCTGACTAAAAACGTCAAGCAGCGCTGGGGAATTTTAGCTTATGCTTTTACTGCTTTGCAGACAATTTTGTCAGCGCGACCGTTTCGAGCCGAAATTAAGGTAAACAACCAATCTTTTAATGTTAAAACTATTCAAATAGCCATTGGCAACGGCCGCTATTACGGCGGCGGGATGACAGTTGCCGAGGATGCCACAATCGACGACAAGCGACTGGATTTGTACAGTTTGGAAACAAAAAACTGGTGGGAAATCATTGGTTTACTGCCGGCTATGAAGCAAGGAAATCATACCAGTCGGCCTAACGTTCGCACATTGCAAGCTCAAGAATTTGAGGTTAATACTAGCAAACGCCGTCCGATTAATACTGACGGTGAAATCACAACTTACACGCCTGCAAAATTTCGAGTGATTCCCCAAGCTTTAGCAGTTATAGCTCCTTCATAACTCACAACTTATATATATTTGTGTTGTAGAACAGGCATCTTGCCTGTTCATATATATTTGTGTTGTAGAACAGGCATCTTACCTGTTCATATATAATTATGTTGTGGAACAGGCATCTTGCCTGTTCATATATTAGCCACGGGCAAGATGCCCGTGCCACAATTAATGAAT
>NZ_JAUBTS010000050.1:0-26785 GCF_036705105.1 Microcoleus sp. B9-D4 | reverse complement strand
CAATAAATTATATTGTGTTGTGGAACAGGCATCTTGCCTGTTCATATATTCGCCACGGGCAAGATGCCCGTGCCACAGTTAATGAATCAATAAATTATATTGTGTTGTGGAACAGGCATCTTGCCTGTTCATATATTCGCCACGGGCAAGATGCCCGTGCCACAATTAATTAATAATCGCCTCCCGCGCCGTATTGCCACGCTTCAACTAATCGGTGAAAATAGTATTGCTGTTCCGGTGCTAAATTTTTTACCTGCGGTTCTACGGCTTTCCCCAAAGGCTGCAATCCCGTATAAATTCCTAAATTTACATAATGAACGATCCAATCGAGCAAATTAGCTATTCCAACCTGCGGGATAATTTTCATAACTAATCCTGGATGGCTAATTGCTGTTTTAAACAGGGTTTGGGACAAAGCCGGAAACAGCACGATATCTTGAAGAAACGGTTTGAGTACCGGTTCTCCCAACTCTTCCATTACCTGAAATACGGCAGCCAAAAGTTGATTGATTTGATTGGGGTCTATTTTTTGATTCATCGCAGCACTCATCGAACGCTGAAACAACCAGGTAACTGATAGATTCGGCTGGTAGGGTTGCAAAAGTGCGAGGGAATTTTTGCTGAGACTGTCGCTTGTCAAAGCTTCGTCAATTCCTAGAGTCAAGCGTTTGAGGTGGCGCACCATTGCGCCGAAACCGCCGAAGCTGAGGGGAGATTGGCTACCGCTGCTGTCTCCGACTGGGAGTAGGCGATTCCAAGGCGTTTTTAGAGGACTTTGGCGATAGCAGGGGAAAAATCCGTAGAGTGCTCTTTGGAATTTTAACTGTTCGAGTTCGACGTTTTGATATTGGGGAAGCAAGCGTAAATACTCTTCAAATAATGTTTCTAAACTGAATCTTTCTGTGTCGGCGTCTATGTAGGTAAATAAGTAGGTGGTGCGGCCGTCTCTGGCTGGAAATGCTTCCCAAAAATATTGGCACTGATTTTGCATTGGGGTGAAGGATGCAAATATATCGCCCGTGTCGTTTTTGGGGTATCCTTGAGCGCAACTGCCGACTACTAAACATACGGCGTCGGGTTTTTTCCCTTGTCTAGCTTGGCGGACAATGGGCGAAAAATGTCCCATTGCGTCTAATAATAATCTGGTTTTAAATAAATTTGTAGCAGGTTGCGTATCGGTATTTGCCGATTCTACAAGGACTCCATTTGGGTGAATGGTTGCTGTTTTAAATGGTGTATTTTCAAATAGCTTTCCTCCAGCTTGGAGGAATCGCTGTTTCAGGGTTTCTAGGAGATAAACTGGGTCTATTCCGATGTTGAGTACGTCGCGCACCCAAATGTCTGGGGTGTTGGCAAAGCTGATGCGGGCTGGGTTGTATTCGGTGGCTATGGCTTTTTCAATCTCTTCAACAGATAGCAGATTTAGTTCTAAGAATGCGTCTAATTCTTTGCGAGAAATGTTCCATTCTTGATCGCGGCCTCGCAGGGTGCCGCGTTCTATCAAGGCTACTCGCCAACCCCGCACGGCTAAGGCTGTACCGATTAATATTCCTAGGGTTCCGCCGCCGATAACTATGTCGAAGTCGAGGGTTTCGAGGGGTTGTTGGCTGTGTTTGACTGTTTGGGGTGTTGGTGCGGTGTTTTGTTTGAGGTTTTCCCAGAGTCGATCGACTTTTCTCAGGCCTCCGAGGGCGTCTCCTGGCAGTTGGGAGAGGATTTGTTCGGTGAGGGACATCGGGTTTTAGTATTAAACAGTGGTGGATTTTTTATAATTTAACTTAGATTAACATTTGCGACAGTTTCAGGGCTGACGCATGGGGTGGCGAGAATCCCGGTTTATACTAAGATGTTGCACCATTGTCAATAAGCTTTTTAGGAACAGGCTCTCCGGCCTGTTCCACAAGAAAATCTACTCTTTGTGGAACAGGCCGGAGAGCCTGTTAAGCGAGAATGGTGCAAGATGTGAGTTTATACGAATTTTGGGCTTAGTAACGAGAAATCTACGAAGACATGGGCTTTGTGATGTCGCAAGTGCGATCGCGAACGGAGTTTTTCTAATCATACAGAGAAACCCGGTTTCTGAAAAAAAACCGGGTTTCTACCTCTCGTTGGTAAGTCTCAGGAATTATCTTTAATCAGCCGTGCTTAATTCTTCAACTCGCAGCCGATCGCACAAAATTCGCTCGCACACTATACCACCCGTATCCGCACTCCTGCAAACTTCTAACTGAGCTTCCGGCAGCGCTTCAAACAAAAAACGTTCCCCCGGAAACACTGTCCGCTCAAAATACCAATTAGGAATATTTGTAATTCGAGCGATTTGCACTTTGCTAGTATTATTAAGATACCAACACAAAATGCGCGTATCACCTTCGGAAATTACCTGATTTAGTGTCAAATTCATTTTTTTAACTTGTTTGTGCAATTGTGCGAGCTATCGGCGACGGGCCTAAGCATAATATAGCATATTACCAGTTAAAACACAATTTTTTATACATTTTTTTTACATAGTTTGGGTTAATTAATAAATTTCGCTGGGGAAACATCAGCGCCTTCCACGTATTCCCAAGAAGGTGCAAAAGCCGGCCTTGCTAAAGCGCAAGATTTCCATCCTCCCTTAACAGGTGCGTTCAACAATTGACAGTGACCAACTGAACCTCTTGCCTGTTGATAGTGACCGCAAAAATTACACTTGGAAGCCGGATTGCACCCGCGCTCGCTAATTACAAGGCAGTGGTGGTTTTGGGTTTGGTTGCGTTCGATAGTTAAAGTGTTCATTAAATTACTTTTTAAATGTTCAGTCTTAAGTATGACGGCTGGAGTGCTGTTGTTGCGTCTATCTCAAGGCTTAGTTCACCTTTAAGATTTGTTTAGGGATCGATAGAAAATATATTATTTTTTAGATTATCAAGCTAGGGAGCAATTAAATTTCCTTTCGAGCGCATTGGCGGCCCCGGCTTTAGGGCCGATCGCGCTTGCTGGGGATATACTTCCTCAGACAGAGCTAATTATCCTCGCCTAACTTGCTGAACAAATCGGCTAAAATTGTATTAGAAAATAAAAAACCTTCAGGATCGCTCAACCTCAAATTGCCCGAAAGCGGCAGTTTCGAGGCCTCGCCTAAAGTTGCGTGAAGCGGAGCTATCCCGTAGGGAATCGCCTTATCATCCGTCATAATTTCCACCAATCCTTGCTGCCAGTAGGGCTGCAAACAATGCCCAATTTTATCAACCGTTTGCTGAGTAAACTTTTCAGTCAGCGCCGACAGGCTAACTCCTTCTGCTAAACGCAAACCTAGCATCAGCGTTTCTAACAAAAGGTCATTTTCTGAGACGGGAAAATTTTGCTCAATTCCTGGGTAAATATCTGGCTGGGTTTCCCCCCCAATTTGTGGAGTAGCTGGGGAATTGAGGCCAGAGATCGATCGCACCCACTGATAATATTCTTGAGTTTTGCGAGGCCTAGTCAACCTCCGGCCTTCCACGTAACTCGCCGCCCCCATTCCCAAACCGTAATAAGGGCGATTTTCCCAATAAACGCGGTTGTGGCGGCACTGATAGCCATCGCGAGCGTAATTAGAAATTTCGTAATGTTCGTATCCAGCCCCCGTCAGAATTTCCCGCGCCAAACGGTACATTCCAGCAGCGGTTTCATCTGCTGGTAGCGGCTGCGCGCCTGCTTCAAAGTAGCGCCCGAAAGCAGTTCCCTGCTCAACAATTAAGTCGTAACTCGACAGGTGAGTCGGGCTAATTTCCACTGCCGATTTCAGGGAAGCTTCCCAGTTTTGTAAAGTTTGGTGAGGCAGTCCCGAAATTAGGTCTAAACTGAAATTGACAATACCAGCCGATCGCACTATTTCCACTGCTTCAAAAATATCAGCGACAGAGTGCGATCGCCCGCAAGCTTGCAGCAATTCATCCTGAAAAGCTTGCACTCCCAAACTAACTCGATTTACTCCCGCCGCTGCATATCCCCGCAACTGTTCTAAAGTAAACGTACCCGGATCTATTTCTATAGAAATTTCCGCCTCAGCAGCAATCCCAAATTTGCCGTCGAGAGTCTCTAAAATATTGCTCAACTGACTGACAGAAAGCAGCGAAGGCGTGCCACCACCAAAAAAAACTGTTTTCAGAGATGCGCCTAAATTTTTAGTTGCTTGAATTTCTTGACACAGTACAGCAACATATTGCACAATTGTCCCGGAATTATCGCCATTTTTGCGATCGCCCACCACAAAAACCGGAAAATCGCAGTAGTAACAGCGGCGGCGACAAAAAGGTATATGCAGGTAAGCCGAACTAGGAATCCCGGAATTTGCTGCTAGCACACTTTTTTTTAATTCAAATGTTAAATAATCTGTGGTAGGGTTCATTACATCTGACGCCGAAAGCGCAACTTCAAATCTAAAGTTTTAATTAAACAATCATGAATAATTATGTATATTATGACATTTTCTTACCAAACAAGCGCTGCGAACGATCGGCTCTTTTAATTTAACCTCGTACCGATTTCGATATGCCCAAATTCCCGAACAGCTCGCAGGGCGGTCTATTCGCACCTCGTGCCTGCTGGCGGCGGGGCGTGGTAAATTCCGAGCGACTCCCTGGCACATCCCCCAAAGGGTACAACGGGTAAATATAAGTTTATAAAAATCCCTCAGCAAATATAGCGATATCCGACCAAAGCATGAAAACAAGTATCAGCACTAGAAAGATATAATAGGAATAAATTCATTAACCTAGAACTAATGCTAGACGCAATCATAATAATCTCATTCATAATCGCAGGCGGAGGCATCGGCTATTACGGAGTCGAACTCCTGCCGAGCAATCTGCTGCAGCAAGTTACAAATATACAAGGCTTAAGTTCTGTACTAGGTTCCTTTGGAGCATTAATCGGCTTCGTGATGGGATTAGTGGCTCAAACAACCTACCGCCGGGTGGAAAAACAAGTCCGCGATATGCCGGTGGAGATGCTGCTGACGCGGGCGATCGGCTTAATCATCGGACTGCTAGTAGCGAACTTAATGCTGGCTCCGCTGTTCCTACTGCCCATACCCCGCGAGTTCGGCTTCATCAAACCTTTAGTCGCAGTCTTGGGTAGCGTCATGTTCGGCTTCACAGGCGTCAGTTTAACAGACACCCACGGCCGCGCTTTCTTGCGCCTGATCAACCCCAAAAGCTTTGACACGGTGTTGCTAGCCGAAGGTACTTTCAAACCAGCAACTGCCAAAGTTGTCGATACTAGCTGCATTATTGACGGCCGAATTGAAAACTTGCTAGAAACAGGTTTCCTCGAAGGTCAAATTATCGTGCCGCAATTCGTACTCCAAGAACTGCAACTGGTAGCTGATTCCGCCAACGATCAAAAGCGAGTGCGCGGACGCCGAGGTTTAGATGTACTCAACCGCATCAAAGAAACATATCCAGAACGGATTCAAATTCACTCGGCTGACTACGAAGATCTTGCCACAGTCGATGCGAAATTAGTCCGGTTCGCTTTGGAGATCGACGGCATTTTGCTCACCAACGATTACAACTTATCGAAAGTAGCTACCGTCCAAAAACTGCCAGTTTTGAATATCAACGATTTGACTCATGCGGTGCGCCCGACTTATTTGCCGGGAGATACGATCGAACTAAAAATCCGCAAAGAAGGCAAAGAACCCTCTCAGGGAATCGGTTACTTGGATGACGGCACAATGGTTGTCGTAGAAGCAGGCAGCAGCTATGTCGGCGGCGAAGCCAGAGTCGTAGTCACCAGCGCCCTGCAAACAAGCGCCGGCCGCATGATATTCGCCCGCCCTCAAGAATCCGTTATTGTTTAAAACTGAGTAACAATGGCCAGGGCAATCAGAATCAAATATTGCGATCGTTGTTCCCAATCTGCCCCGACTCTCTACCGCGCCCGGTATGACGAGTCGGGGCAGTGGTTTTTTTTGTGTCTTAAATGTTGGGAATCCGTAAGTAAAAACAATCCTTTTTACTTCTACGGTGGCACTTGGAAAGCTAGCAAGAAAAAATAGCAATTACCAACTTCTCCTTCTTTTCTCTTCCTTCGTGTCCTACCCTACGGGAACGGCTTCGCCGAACGCGTCTTCGCGGTTCGATCGCCCTTTTTCACCTTTCCCCAAAGTTTTAACGTCGGCGCGGGGCCGGAAGCCTGGCGCTATTGCCATTTTGCGGTTGCGGTTTTTCTTGCAGCTTCATCGTCAAACTAACCCGCTTTAACTTCTCATTCACCTCCAAAACCCGCACTTTCACAACTTGTCCGACTTTAACAATCTGTTTGGGGTCATCTACGAAGCGATCGGCTAATTGAGAAACGTGAACCAAACCATCTTGGTGCACTCCCACATCAACAAAGGCTCCAAAGTTAGCTACATTCGTGATTATGCCTTCTAATTCCATCCCAACTTGCAAATCGGAGATTTCTTTGATCCCTGCTTGGAAAGTGGCATATTTAAACTCGGCGCGCGGGTCTCTTCCGGGTTTTTCTAGTTCGGAAATAATGTCTCGGAGTGTTGGTTCACCGACTTTTTCAGTGACATATTTCTTGATGTTTACAGTCTTGATTTTTTCCGATATTTGTGTTATTCCTGTCAGCGGCAAGTCTAAATCCTTGGCGATCGCCTGCACTACAGGATAACTTTCGGGATGAACTGCTGTATTGTCTAGGGGGTTTTCTCCGCCGCGAATGCGGAGAAACCCGGCTGCTTGTTCAAAAGCTTTTGGGCCGAGTTTGGGAACTTTCAGGAGTTGACGGCGATTTTTAAATGCGCCGTTTTCGTTGCGGTAATTAACGATATTTTTGGCAACTGTTGCCGTCATTCCCGATACAAATGTCAGCAGTTCTTTGGATGCTGTGTTTAAGTCAACTCCGACATAATTAACGCAGCTTTCGACTGTTTCATCGAGTTTCTTTTTGAGCAGTTTTTGGTCAACGTCGTGCTGGTATTGACCGACTCCTATTGATTTCGGGTCGATTTTCACGAGTTCGGCGAGGGGGTCTTGCAAGCGCCGTCCGATGCTGACTGCGCCGCGGACGGTGATGTCGAGATCGGGAAATTCGGCGATCGCCACTTCGCTTGCTGAATAAATCGATGCACCGGATTCATTCACCATGACTTTAATCGGTTTCCTGTCCATTTGGGCCAAAACTTCCGAAACAAATTCGTCTGTTTCGCGGGAAGCTGTACCGTTGCCGATCGCGATTAATTCAATTTTATATTTTTCAATTAAATGCTTGACAATTTTACCCGCTTGTTGTCGCTGAGCGGCCGCTTGGTGGGGGAAAATTGCTTGATATTCTAAAAATTGCCCGGTTTCATCGAGGGCGGAAACTTTGCACCCCGTGCGAAATCCCGGATCGATCGCCAGTGTCGGTTTCATTCCCGCCGGCGCTGACAGCAGCAACTCGCGGAGGTTGGTTTCAAAAGTGGCGATCGACTCGATATCAGCGACGGCTTTGTTGTGCGATCGCACTTCTGTAATTAACGAAGTCTTCATCAGTCGGTTGAAGGCATCCTTCAAAGTCGATCGATAAAACTCTTTAACGAACGGTATCCTAGTTCTAATTTCTTGAGCTTCCAAATAAGCCATCACGGCGGATTCATCAAAAGCCAATTCCAAATCTAAAACCCCTTCCGTTTCTCCGCGAAACAGCGCTAACATATTGTGCGACTGAACGCTTCTCGCTGCAACTTGGTAATTGCGGTACATTTCAAATTTAGTGCTTCCTTCCGGGAAATCCTCTTTAATTTTCGAGACCAAAACTCCTGTTTTCATCAAAAATTCTCGCAAATAAGCCCGCAATTCTGCTTTTTCCGAAACCGCTTCCGCCAAAATATCCGCAGCACCTTTGAGAGCTTCTTCTGCTGTCTTCACTCCCTTTTCTTCCGAAATATATTTAGCAGCTTCCGCATCCAAGTCTGCTGGTTTAGCCGTCGGTAAGTTCAGAGACTTGATAAATTCTGCCAGCGGTTCCAAACCTTTTTCCCTAGCAATTGTCGCTCGCGTCCGCCGCTTGGGTTTGTAAGGCAGATAAAGGTCTTCGAGTTCGTTTTTTTGCAAACACGATTCGATTTTAGCTTGCAGTTCTTCAGTGAGTTTCCCCTGAGAGCTAATCGTATCTAAAATAGACTTTTTGCGCTCTTCAATTTCCGTCAGATAGGTGAAGCGATCGGAGATATCCCGCAACTGAATTTCATTCAGCAAATCCGTGCGTTCTTTGCGGTAGCGGGCAATAAACGGAATTGTTGCTCCCTCTGCAAAAAGTTCCAGAGCATTGTTTACTTGAGACAGATTAATGGAAAGTTCTTGAGCAATCAGTTGAGGAATGTCGATCATAGTGCAGAATTTCGGATCAGTCGATTTTAGATTTTAGATTTTAGATTTTAGATTTTAGATTAACTTCACAGAAGAGACGAAGAAAAGGGAATCATCCCATTTTTGTTAAAATCGCTTTCTAGGAGTGCCCTCGTCCCGCACAGCAAAGCCGATATATCTCGCTTCTAGCTCTCCGGCTTGCACTCCTGTGAAAGCATCATTGGGATGTTCCCATGATGTTAGCATAAATGGAGTCATTGCTCAATATTATATGTTTCCTTTTAAATATCCTGTGCCGCAAACCGATCCGCCGCGATCGCCCAGAGAAACGCTGCCGACGATGTACGATTTACCTAGCGAAGACCCGGAGGAACCTGGTTTGCCTGACGAATTTCACGATTTGCAGCCGCAGTTGTTGAGCCTGACGTTTCGCCCTCGGAATTATCCGGCTTCTGAGATATTTAGCGGCACCGACATGAACCTTTATTATGACGTGCATCACACTTTGTGGCACAAGCTGCCGGATTAGTTTGGAGTTGTGGGAGTTCCCCGACTTTACGATCGCTCCGAACTGCGGATGAGTTATGTTACTTGGCAGGAAGGCGTGAATCCTTTTGTAATTGTAGAACTGCTTTCGCCGGGAACGGAAAAAGAAGATTTAGGCGACAATACCGATGAAGAAAAGTTGCCACCTCAGTCGGGAAACACTGCGGGTAACGGGCAAGTTTTGGAGGCCGAGACGAAGGAGGAACCGCCGAGAAAATGGGAGGTTTACGAGCAAATTTTGCGGGTTCCTGTTTATGCCGTTTTCAGCCGCTATACTAACAAATTGCGAGTCTTTGAATTGAAGGGCGGACACTATCAAGAATTAGAATTGCCCGATCCGCGAGTGTGGATTGCTGGCCTAAGTTTGGGCTTGGGTTTGTGGCAAGGGGAGTTTCAGGGAATCGATCGACTGTGGTTGCGCTGGTATGATGTTGATGGCAATTGGATTCTGACTGAAGCGGAACAGCAACGGCCGCGGGCAGAGTCAGCGGAATCTAGGGCTCAACAAGCGGAAGCTCAATTGCAGTCTTTAATTCGGCGGCTGCGGGAATCTGGCATCGATCCCGATCGATTTTTAAACGGTTAGAGAAGACTGAAGTCCTGACTAATATTATGTCTGGTCGATTACGCCTAATACGGTAGGGGCGGGTTTACGAAAAATATCTGCCAATAATTGACAATCTCAAAAACCCGCCCTTTTAATCGCGGTCACTCGATGGGACATGATATAAAAACTGGTTCGCAGTCAGGACTTTAATTTTTTTTTACTTCACAAGAAGACAGAAAGCTTCACTATACACAGGCTGTAACATTTGATCAAAAATTGATTGGTTGCGGCTTGTTTGTTTGTTGCTGGTACTCTTTGCGGTTAAGTCATCCGCGTAGGGAGATTGATGCAAATAAGCTTTACCGACAGAACCAAAAAGTTGCAGTTTGTCAGAAATGACCGATTGCATGGAATCGATAGCTTTTTCCATTATTTCCAACAAATCCGGATCTGCCTCAGAAATGCTACTTTTTAACACGTCCATATAAGCTTCGCGAATTTCCGTATTCACATTAAATTTAGAGACTCCCAATTTAATACATTGATGAATCATTGACTCCCGCAAACCGCTAGCACCGTGCATCACTAACGGCACTGAAACAGCAGCCCGGATTTTGGCCAGACGCGGAAAATCGAGTTTCGGTTCGCTCCAATATTTGCCGTGAACGTTACCAATTGTTACGGCTAAAAAATCCACCTTAGTTTCTTTGATAAACTCTACTGCTGCTACGGGATCGGTCATCCTTGCGGCTTTCTCCTCGCTTGTCAAACCTTCTTCCCGGCCACTAATTCTGCCGATTTCTGCTTCAACTGCCGCACCGTTAGCGTGGCATAATTTAGTCATTTCCCGGCTAAATATTAAGTTTTGTTCGTATGGCAAAAAAGAACCGTCTGCCATAATTGATTTGAGGCCGGCGGCTAGGGCGAGGTGAATGTCTTTTTCTGAGGGGCCGTGATCTAAGTGTACTGCGATCGGCATTAAAGATTTGCGAGCCGCTTTGATGCACAGCGCGACTAAAGGCGATTTTCCGTATTGGAGGGTACTGGGGTGAAGTTGCAGTATAGCAGGACTGTGCAGCGCTTCGGCCGCATTGATGACGGCTTTTACTCCTTCGAGGTTGTAGACGTTAAAAGCGCCGATCGCATAACCACTTCTCAAGGCCGTGTTCAGCAATTCGCTAGTTGATGCGAGCATATAGTACCTACTTTAAAAACTTTTCTGAATGTTGCTCATTCTATCAAAGTTCTAGGCCCAGCTCAGCTTAATTTGTGTTTATTTTAATTGCGAATTCTTCGGCTACGATTTATGTGAAGTGCATTGATTCTTGAGTAAGGTGCGTCTAGCGCACCCTACTATTTGTTTGGTGAGCCTAGCGCACCTTACTCCTTGAGTGATTTACTACTAGGTTTGTGCGTTACCAGCGTGCAAACCGCATTCTTTTACGGTCGCTTCTTCCCACCACCAGCGACCTTCGCGTTCGTGTTGGTTCGGCAATACCGGCTTTGTACAAGGTTCGCAACCAATACTTACAAAACCACGTTCGTGCAACTTGTTGTAAGGCACATCCAAAGCGCGAATGTATTCCCAAACCTCTGCAGAAGACCAGTTTGCTAAGGGGTTGAATTTAATTAATTCATGGTCAGGAGTTGAGAACGCAGTGTCAACTTCAATAACCGGAATACCGTTGCGGGTACTGGGACTTTGGTCTTTGCGCTGACCGGTAATCCAAGCATCGAGAGTATTCAATTTGCGGCGCAGCGGCTTGACTTTCCGCACGCCACAGCATTCTTTGTGACCGTCTTGATAAAAACTAAACAATCCCTTTTCTTCTACTAGGGCTTGTACTTCTGCTGCATCGGGAAACATTACTTCTAATTTAATGCCGTAATGTTTTCTGACTTGATCCAAAAACTGATAAGTTTCTGAGTGCAATCGTCCGGTGTCTAGGGTGAAAACGCGGAAATTCTTGGTTATTTTTGAGGCAATATCGATCAAAACTACATCTTCAGCCCCGCTGAAAGAAATGGAGATATTGTCAAAATTTTCTAGGGCAAATTTGAGAATGTCTCGCGGTGTTTTTTGACTGTATTCTGCTTCTAGGGCGGCAATGTTGAGATTTCTTTGGATGGCAACCATATTTTCGGGTTTTCGGTGTTCTTTTCCTCTAGCCCTTTATTATAGCCGATCGCCGTCTCTCTCTCTCCGACTAATTTGACAATCAAGCCATGTCGTCCGGGGCCGCCGGATTCATCCGTGAAGCGAGAAAAAACCTCCGACTGCTCATCACCAGCCCCCAGATTTATCAGTGGGAGCGCTTTCTTCAATTCTAAAATCTAAAATCGATTGACGGCATCTTGCAGCAGTCTTTTCGGCTGGGCCCACAATCAAGCTCAAGGATGGCGATCGCCCACTCGTAGCAGTTTTGGTGAACCCAAAACTCCTCTACTGGGTAAAATGGGACTGTCGCGCGATCCATTGAATTTGCCCCCCAATTATAAATCCCACACAATAAAATTATTTAAATGTCATTGTTACAATCCGAAAATTTGACTTGTATCATTAATTAAATAATAGCGCTTGCTCAGCGATATTGTGCTGTATTTTAACGAAAAAAACTTATTTTAATACCTGTAGTAATACCGCTATAGCTCCTTTTAAATTGCTGTTACTTCCGATACTTAAATATTTTAGCCACCCTCATTTAGGCACTGTCCCAAACTAGATTATTGGGAATCAAGCTAAAAAAAATACGTAGAATATCCGGCTTTGGTCTGGCTAGGGAGCTTTCTACTGAGAGCAGTTGGTTTCAAAACAGCGAATTACCACGAATCAATTACTAATTGCCGATTAATTTATTCAGAGCGATTCCGTTAGTAAAGTAAATTTTTATCGCTTTTTATCGCTGACAGCTAACCTTCAGCCCTACGATCGGCTATATAATGTATTTGGAAGTACATTAATTTGTCCGCAAAGCGGTCTAGTCTCATCGCCGCCGATCGCGTCAGCTTCTAAATAAACATAGTCCGCTGTCAATAACAGCAAGGAAGTGGGGAATCATGTCCAAAATTTTAGTAGTGGACGACGTTAAGAGCGAACTAGAAATTATCTGCCGCATTCTTCAAGATGCCGGATTGGATGTGATGCGGGCAGGTGACGGCGAAGAAGCGATCGCCCTGATCCGCAAAACCCCTCCGGCTTTGGTCGTTTTAGATGTAGTGATGCCACGAATGAACGGGTTTGAAGTGATCAGAGAATTGCGGGGCGATCGCACAACTGCCAAATTGCCCGTAGTATTTTGTACTCATAAAAACACCGAGATCGATAAAGCTTGGGGAACTGATTTAGGGGCCGACGCTTACGTCAGCAAACCCTTTGAACCTCAACAACTCGTCCACATAGTGCAGCGCCTGCTTTCAGCGTAAACCGAATATAAGCCATCGGCGGCTTCCCAAAAAACATTATACCGACAAACCCCGTTTTTTTTTTAATAAACTGGGTTTTTGAATTCCATAAAAGTTTATGTTTAATGATAAAAACCAGCTTATTTGCCCAGCCTGGATTTATTTAACGGAAACATTTGAGGCACCCAAAGTGATGCTGAAAAACTCGATGGGCGATCGGCTTTAGGGTCAAAGCAAAACTTTAATTTGTAAGCTACACTAGAAACTAAAAATAAGCCATGAAAATAACGGCTCCCCCCGCTGGGGGGAATCAGACAAGTGCAACAAAGCAATTTCTCCTGTTCGGTCAAGGAGGCAGTCTGTTCGGCATAGAATTAGAGGCAGTGCGGGAAGTCCTTTCCCTCAAGGAACAACCGATTTCCCTGGTTCCCAACACCCAGCCATTTTTGCTGGGATTAACCAACTTGCGGGGCGAAATCTTAGCAACAGCAGACTTTGGACTGTTTGTCGGTATTGAGTCGGTTGACACCTACCACCCAAACAGCCGCATCTTAGTGGTAGAAGCGCCCGATCCACGAGACGTGAGATTGTTCTCGAAAATGCGCCTGGGATTAGCCGTCTCCCGCGTCGAAGGAGTTTTACCTCTCAATCCCGATCGCATTGTCTCAGCACTAGATGTCAGTCCCGACCTAGCTCCATTCTTAAAAGGTCTGTACAATTCCGAAGGACGCTTGCTAATGATTGTCGATGTAGAAGCGATCGCCCATTCCGAACGCTGGTAAAAATCAACAATACAGATAAGTCTGCAACGGCTGTGCATCAATAATTTTAACTAACGATCGCCCGCATCCGATTTGCCCATCCTTAATTTTATGATCGAACTTCTCTATACCTGGATCGCAACGACTTTCACCCTGACATTGCCTGACTTGTCCTCATCGGTGGTAGCTGGGGCTGCTAATTGCATCATTTGTGTGTGTTACTTTGCCATCGCCTGGCTAATCAGCTTAGGTTTGTGGCGAAACCGTCAATTCGGGTTCGACATCTTCGCCACAGTCACAGCAGGCATATTTTGGAGCTGCGCTTTCGGTCACAGCGGCCACGCCGCCGAATACTTAGGACTGCCGCACTCTCCGGTGGCGCAAACAGTGTGGGATTGGATAACTGTAATTCCGGCGATCGCTTTTTTGAGTTTGTCCAACCGCTACGACTTCTTAGTAGGTTCCACCCAAATCCTTAACTCTAAAAAAGAAACAGAACAAGCGCTGAGCGAAACTACCCAGCGATTTCACGCAATTTTTGACCAAGCTTTTCAAGCGATCGCATTATTGGAGCCAGACGGTACTCTGATCGAAGCAAATCAGACAGCGCTAGAATTGGGCGATTTCCAAGCATCAGAAGTGCTGGGGGTGAAATTTTGGCTGACACCAGGGTGGGCATCATCTCCAACCAACCAGCAGCGCCTAAAAACGAACATTAAACAAGTCTCGGCCGGCAAGTTTGTCCGGGAAGAATACGAAATCACCGGCCCCAACAACCATGTGACAGTAATTGACGTGTCGTTTAAGCCGCTGTTAAATGAAACAGGAGAAGTATTTCAAATCCTCGCCGAAGGCCGCGACATTACCCAGCGCAAACAGACAGAAGCCGCATTGCAGCAGCTAACCGCAGAACTAGAGCAGCGAGTGAATGAAAGAACCGAGCAGATCCTGCAAACTAACGCCCAATTGGAACAGGAAATTCGCGATCGCACCGCAGCCCAAGAGCAATTAAAAGCCTCAGAACAATTCTTAAACAACATCCTCAACAGCATCCCCGACCCGATTTATGTCAAAGACCAACAGCACCGCTGGATCATATTAAATGATGCCTTTTGTCAATACCTCGGTCATAGGAGAGAAGAACTAATTGGCAAATCATACGACCAGTTTTTGCCCAAAGAGGAAGCAGAGAAATATCGAGAAAAAGACGAATTAGTTTTGTTGACAAATACCAGCATCGAAGTCCAAAAAACCATTACAGACCCAGCAGGAAACACCCGCTTTGTCTCCGCCAAAAAATCTACCTTTGTAGATGCCGACGGCAGACAATTTCTCGTTGCCGCGATTAGAGATATCACCAATCGCGTGGAAATGGAAGAACAACTGCGGCAGACACTGGCAGAAGCAGAAAGCTCCCAAAACTTGCTGCGAACAGTCATTGACGCTACGCCAGACTGCATTTTCGTCAAAGATCGAAACTTGCGCTACACCCTAGTCAATGCAGGTTTCGCCGCCGCCTTCGGCAAAACTCAAGCAGAAATTATCGGCAAAGACGACGCAGAAATCGGCATATCGGTCGATCGAATCTTCGCCAACTTCCAGGCCGAAACAGATTCCCAGAACCAAATCCAAAACTTCCGGGCCGGCAACCACCTCGCGCCCGCCTCCAACGACTTAGCCACCTTAGCCGACGGCAAAGTACACACCTTCGACACCCAGAAATTGCCCCTCAAAGATCCAGAAGGCAACATTTTAGGAATGCTCTGCTTCGCGCGCGACATCACAGATCGTCGCAAATCTGAACAAGAACTATTGCGGTTCAAAGCAATTTTAGAAACCACAACTGACTGGGTAGGTATTGCCGACACCCAACAGCGCACCATTTATCTCAACCGCGCAGCCAGAGAAATGTTGGGGATTGGCCAGCACGCAGATTTAGCCGGAATCAGCATTTCTGACCTGACATCCCCCAAAAGTATCGACACTATTGTGAAAGTCGGCATCCCCGCAGCTTGCCGGGACGGGGTGTGGAGTGGCGAGACTGTTTGGCAGAGTTTAGACGGCGAAGAAATACCAGTTTCTCAAGTAATTGTTGCCCACAAATCCGAGAATTCAGAAGTTGAATTTGTCTCAACGATCGCCCGCAACATTACAGAACGCAAACGCGCAGAAGAAGCCTTGCAGCAGAACTTGCAAATGCTCGACCTTGCCAGCGACGCTCTGATCGTTCGGGATATGGAAGGCAGGATTAATTATTGGAGTCAGGGAGCCGAACGGATGTACGGCTGGACAAAAAAAGCAGCCTTGGGGCAAGTCACCCATACTCTATTGCACACCATTTTTCCCCAGCCTTTAGCAGCTATCTCGGCACAGTTAGAAGAGCAGGATTATTGGGAAGGAGAATTAATTCACACCACCAATTATGATACCAAAATTACCGTATTCAGTCGCTGGAATTTGCAGCGAGACGAACAGGGAAAACCCAAAGCAATTTTAGAAACTAACAACGACATCACCGAGCGCAAGCAAGCAGAAATCGAAAAGCAAAGATTGATTTCGCTCGTAGAAAGCAGCTCGGATTTTATCGGCACGGCAACCTTGGATGGAGAGGCAACATACCTGAATGTCGCGGGAATGAAACTAGCAGGATTGCCAAATATTGAAGAAGTAAAAAGCAAAAGTGTTGATGACTTCTTCTCACCCGAAGATGTTAAGATTTTCAAAGAAGAAATCCTGCCGGCTACTGTGCGAGACGGTTTTTGGCAGGGTGAATTCCGCTTGAGGAACTTTCAAACCGGCGAAAACTTTCCGGTTGACTTCACCCTATTTACAGTCAAAAACCCGGAAACCGGCGAGCCGATCGGGTTGGCAACAGTTAGTCGCGACATCACCGATCGCAAACGCGCAGAAGAGATGGTGCGCGATCGCGAAAGACTGTTCCGAGCCATTTTCGACCAATCGTTCCAATTCATAGGTCTGCTCAAACCGGACGGCACCGTTTTGGAGGCCAACCAAACAGCCTTGGCCGCCGCAGGCCTGCAGAGCGAAGAAATAATAGGCACTCCGTTTTCCGAAACCCTGTGGTGGCAGATTTCCCCGGAAACCAAGCAACAGATACAAGAAGCGATCGCCGCAGCCGCAGCCGGCGAGGTAGTCCGTTACGAAGTGGATGTGCTAGTTGCCAACGGTGCAGTGGCGACAGTTGACTTCTCCATCAAACCCATCACAGACGACAGTGGCAAAGTCTTGATGCTAATTCCAGAAGGCCGCGACATCAGCGATCGCAAAGCCCTAGAACGAGAATTAGTTTTGCGTCAAACCCGCTTTGACGCATTTTTCACAGCCGCCCCGGCCTCAATGTTTATTTTTGACGAGCAGTTGCGCTTCGTGCAAGTCAACGAGAAATTAGCCGAAACCACCGGCGTCTCAGTTGCCGAACACCTGGGCAAGACAGTGAGGGAAGTTATACCCGAAATGATCGATACCCTACAGCCGATGTTGCAGCAAGTTCTTGTCACCAACCAACCGTTTTTAAACGTTGAGGTGTCGGGATCAATCTTCAACGAACCGGGCGTCCTGCGAGATTGGCTGGCTTCATACTTTCCTTTGCCCGGATCAGACGGCAAACCCATCGGTGTCGGCGGTGTGGCGATCGAAATTACCGATCGTAAAAAAGCAGAAGAAGAGCGCGATCGATTTTTTACCCTTTCCCTAGACTTGGTTTGTATTATAGGTTTTGAAGGCAAATTCAAGCGCATCAATCCCTCTTGGGAAAACACACTCGGCTACAAGGCGCATGAACTTGAAGACAACTATTATATCGATTTAGTCCATCCAGACGATCGCGAATCAACCATAGAACAAGCGGAAAAAGTAGCCAGCGGCGCCGAATTAAAGTCTTATGAAAATCGCTACCGCTGCAAAGACGGTTCCTACAGGTGGCTGTCGTGGAAAGTGCGACCTGTAACCGAACAACAGCTCATGTATGCAGTCGCTCGCGACGTTACCGAAACCAAACAGGCGATGGTACAACTGGAAAAAACAACAGCCCAATTAGCCAGTTCCGAAGACAAATTTCGCCAGCAAAGCAATCTCTTACAACTGCTAATAAACAGCATTGGCGACGGCATAATTGCTGCCGACGAAAAAGGCAATTTTGTTTTGTTCAACCCCGCCGCCGAAGATATTTTTGGCATGGGTGCGACAGATGCTCTTCCCAATGAATGGTCAACAAGATACGGTTTATTCTTGCCCGATACGGTAACTCCCTATCCCCCAGCCGACATACCTTTAGCGCGCACGGTTCGAGGAGAAGCCGTTGACGACGTAGACCTTTTTACCCGCCACGCAGGGAAGCCAGAAGGCCTGTGGGTGAAAATTAACGGCCGGCCGCTCAAAGACGAAACGGGGGCGCTTAAAGGCGGCGTAGTCGTTTGCCGCAACGTCACCGAACAAAGAGCATCTCAGCAGCGAATGCAGCAGTTGGCTGAGGCACAGGAACGCTTGCTGCAAGAACTCAAAACTCGGCAGAATGCCCTAGACGAATCGGCGATCGTCAGCGAAACTGATGTCCAAGGCATGATTACTTACGTCAACGACAGATTCATTGAAATCTCCGGTTACAGCATGGGAGAACTCCTGCACCGCAACCACCGCCTCGTCAATTCCGGCTACCATCCCAAATCATTTTTTGAAGAAATGTGGGTGACACTTTCTCGCGGTTTGGTGTGGAAAGGGGAAATCAAAAACCGACGCAAAGATGGCTCGTTTTACTGGGTAGATTCGACGATCTCCCCCATTTTTGATACCAGCGGCACAATAGTCAAATATATCGCCATTCGCTTTGACATCACCGAGCGCAAAGAGGCAGAAGAACGACTAGAAAAATTGGCAGCAGAACGTAAAGCTGAAGCTGATTCTCTGACGCAGCAAGTCCTTAAATTGTTGGGAGAAATTAAAGGCGCAGCTCAAGGCGACTTGACAGTCAGGGCGGAAGTGACTAACGATGTTTTAGGTGCTGTCGCCGACTCTTTCAACTTCTTAATCGGTTCTCTGCGGAAAGTGGTAACGGGAATTCAAACTTTAGCCGAACAGGTAACATCTGCCACCGACGAGTCAATTAACAATACCAGTCAACTTACCCAACAGGCGGAAATTCAAGCAGCAAAAATATCTGCCATCATGCGCGAAATTGAGCGGATTGTGAATTCGATCCGCGACGTGCGAGATGTTTCGGTGCGGGCGGAAACAGTGGCTCAGCAGTCTTCTCAAACGGCTGAAGTCGGCGGTATGGCGGTCGATCGAGCTGTCGAAGGCATTAACGGGCTCCGGTTGACGATCGCCTCTACCTCGAAAATGATGAAGCGTTTGGGCGAATCTTCACAGCAAATTGGCAAAATTGTGACTTCGATTTCTCAACTTGCTTCGCAAACTAATTTATTAGCTCTGAATGCTACTATTGAGGCGGCGCGAGCCGGCGAACAAGGTTTAGGCTTTGCAGTTGTTGCCGAAGAAGTGCGGAAATTAGCAGAAAGATCCGCCGGCGCTACGGAGGAAATCTCGGAAATTGTCGGTACAATTCAAGAAGAAATCAGCCGCGTCATGAAGGCAATGGAATCGGGGACGCTGGAGGTAGTGGAAGGCACTAAGCTGGCAAGCGAAGCTAAAACTCACCTCAATGCCATCATCGAAGTTAGTCGAGAAATGAATGCTTTGGTGCAGAATATTACTATCGCATCTGCCAAGCAAACTGTTTCGGCTGAGGGAATTGCTAACAGTATGCAGCAAGTCAACGAGATTGCGAATACTACCGCACAAAAAGGTGCGGATGTCAAAGCATCTTTGGACGAGTTGTCTGGTTCTCTGGGCCAATTGCAAAAGTCGGTGGCGAATTTCCGTTCGTAATTTTAGAACCCCGACTTCTTCAATAAGTCGGGGTTCTGGGTATTGTGGCAGTGTGCGATGATGAATGGTAAGATTGATGAGTATTTGAAATACTTTTAGGTTGTGGCGATCGTGTTTGAGATTGAGTTTACAGACCAAGCGATTGAGGATTTGCAGTGGTTTAAGAAACACGAACAGAATGTAATTGTTGACGGTATTGAGGCTAACCTTTGTTATGAACCCACTACTGAGACGCGCAACCGGAAAGCCCTGCGTCCAAATAATACAGCAGAATGGGAATTGAGATTGGGTGTATATCGCATTTTGTACAACGTTGACAAGCAAGTTAAAATTGTCAGTATAGAGCGCATCGCTGGCAAGCAGGGGAATATATACATATTTCAAGGAGCAGAGGAAGAACTATGATGAACTGGGATTATCGAGTATTTTTTGAGGATGGCGGGTACACAATTCGCACGGTGTATTATGACGATAAGGGTGCGATCGCAGCCTGCTCTGAAAAAGAAACCGCACCTTTTGGAGAATCAGTGGAAGAACTTCAAGAAGAATTAAACCAACTCCTTGCTGCTCTAAAAAAACCAGTTATTTCGGCTGACGATGTGCCGCCTCCAAGCGATCGCCCGAAGGTAAAAAGAGGAAAATCATTGCAAGCAGTGCGGCAACAACTTGGCTTGCGATCGGAAATAACGAAAGAAAATTCCTTAGAAAATTCCTTGAGTTCAAACGATTAGCAAAGAACCGAGGTTATCGGTAAGAGTTCAAAACTACTGGCCGCTTATCTGGGCCGCTCATATGAATGATGACGATTTAAACGAATTAATAGATGCTTTTACCGCAGAATGCGAAGAGTTTCTCCAGTCAATGGAGACGAATCTGCTGGCGATGGAAGCTGCGGGTTTGAAAGAGCGACAAGCGGCAGTTAAAGAAATGTTTCGGGCGGCTCACTCGATTAAAGGTGCGGGTTCGATGTTGGGCTTTCAAAACGTATCGGCGGCGGCTCACACGCTGGAGGACTGTTTTGTCATTTTGCGCGATCGCACAGACTTGGCAGCCCTGGAACCGACTACTGTGAGTGTTTTGCTGCAGGGGGTGGATGCTCTCAAAAAGATTACGATCGAATCAGTTCAACACTCCGATGTCACAACTCCGGATCAAACGGAAAACTTGGAGGCGATCGCCCAAATTTTCGCCCAGTTCCAGGCTAAGTACGGCACGTCAGAACAGCAGCCAGTCCCCGCAGTCAGCCAATCGCCCGCCCCCGAAACCCTGAAACTGATTTTTGAACACCAAGTGCCGGCACTCTTCAATCGCCTAGAAACCGAGCTTTCCCAAGCTTCCGAGGCAGATTTGGCAACAAGCGTCACCGCCCTCAACCAGGTTTACTACCAACTTTCCGGTTTGGCTGGAATGCTGCAATTGCCGGATTTTGGGAAAGTCGCCGCAGCCCTCAAAGATTTGATTGACTCTCAAGACTTGACGGTACAACGGTTGCAATCCGACGGTTGGACGATCGCCCAAAACTTGCAAACCGCACGCCAACAAATATTGGAAGGAAGGGCGATCGACATCCCCCAAATCTCCCCCACTCCCACTCTCCCCCTCTCCCCCTCTCCCACTCCCACTCTCCCACTCTCCCCCACTCCCACTCTCCCACTCTCCCCCTCTCCCACTCCCCCCGAAATCTCTCCCTCTCCCACTCCCCCCGAAATCCCCCCCTCCTCGACTCTCCCAGTCCCCAACCCGCAAAGGCCGACAATCCGGGTAGACTTAGAACGCTTAACTGAATTGGTGAATCTAGTCGGAGAATTAGTCATCAACCGTACAAATTTAGAACTTCAAGAATCCGAACTGCGCGGCGAAGTCAAGCGCATCCGCCGCAATATCGTAGATTTGAACCAATTCGGCGGTCAGTTGCGAGAAGAATATGACAGACTGAGCTTTGCAGAGTGGAGAGGGGGAAACGGGAACTCTGGATTGGGAAAACTTGCGGCTGCAGAAACAGAATTCCCCATGATTGCTAACGGCAAATCCTCTCCGGTTCATGCTCACTTCGATATCTTAGAGATGGATCGTTATACAGAGTTCCACTCGACAGCCGCAGAAGTCATCGAAACGGCCCAAGCAATTTCTCAATCCGCCACCAAATTAGACACCTTAGCCATGAAATTCGAGCGCAGTACCGACCAACTGCGCCGCATTACCGAACAACTACGCAGCCGCGTCATGCAGTTGCGAGTCGTGAGTTTCAGTCGCGCCGTCGATCACTTGCCCAGAGCCCTCCGGGAGATGTGTATCACATACGATAAAGATGTCAACCTGCTGCTAGTGGGAAGAGATACCAAAATTGACGAAAGTTTGCTCGACGCTTTGCGCGATCCCTTAATACACTTAGTGAGAAACGCTTTCGACCACGGCATCGAAATGCCCGAAGTTCGGAAAGCAAGCGGCAAGTCGGCCAGCGGTCAAATAGAAATAGAAGCCCGCCACCAAGGTGGCCAAACTATTATTACTGTCGCCGATGACGGCAAAGGTATTGACCCGGAAATGATTCGCCGTAAAATTGTCACAAAGGGTTTGGCTACGGAGGAACAAGCTCAAGAATTTTCCATTGCTGAACTCTACGATTTTCTGTTTTGGCCGGGTTTCAGCACTACAGAAGGGGTCAGCGACCTTTCAGGGCGGGGAGTCGGGCTCGACGTGGTGCGAACAAATTTGCGGACTGTGCGGGGGAGTGTGAAAATAGACTCTCGCCTGGGAAAAGGTACGAGTTTTATCATTAAACTGCCACTGCTGCTGTCGATTACTGATGCTTTGATGGTGAAGACCGATCACAATAAAATAGCAGTGCCGCTGGATGCAGTCGAGGAAATTCTTCACATTAAAGCCTCGGAAGTTCACATTGCCGGCAATCAGCCGATGCTGTGGTGGCGGGAGGAATTTATTCGTTTGGTGAGGATGCAAGATTTGCTCGAATACAGCGTCCTCCCGCCGGATGCCCCCTCTCCTGACCCTTTGACCCAAGAGGAAATTCCCGTCCTGGTTTTGGCTTCTACCGAAGGAATGCTGGCGGTGGCCGTGGAACGGCTGATCGGTCAGCAGGAAATTGTCGTTAAACCTTTGCCACCGCCTCTATCCAAGCCTCGCGGCGTTTTGGGGACTACGATTTTGGGGGACGGGCGTGTGGTGAATATTCTGGATGTGGACGATTTGGTGGGCCAACCTGTGGTAAATAGTTTGATCGCCGCTGTCTCCGGTAAAGTCCAGGAGATACCGCCGAGTGCGAGTCAGTCACCGCAGATTTTGGTAGTGGATGATTCCTATACAATTCGCCAGTTGCTGTCTCTGACGCTGACTCGTGCTCGCTACCGGGTGGTACAGGCGAAAGACGGTGTGGATGCCCTGGAAAAGTTGCAAAATGGTCTTGATTGCAGTTTGGCGATCGTGGATATTGAAATGCCCCGGATGGATGGATTTGAATTGTTGCGATCGATCAGATCGATCGAGCGGTTTGCTAAGATTCCTGTAGCCATGCTGACATCCCGTAGCGGGGCAAAACATCGGCAAATGGCAATGGAATTAGGCGCAAATCAATATTTCACCAAACCTTACAGCGAAGCCCAACTTTTACAAGCTATCCCCAAATTAATCCACCACTCAATAATTTAATCCACTATCTCGAATTCCCATCAAATAATCCCTAATCTCAAACACAACTTAGGCAAAAAGTAATTGAATACGCGAATAATAGTGGGAACTACGCACCCGACTCACCTACTAAAATCGAATAATCTAAAATCTAAAATCCAATAATCCTCAATCTAAAATCTAAAATCTAAAATCGAATGACTCACGCCAATTACAATCGCCGCTTTCGGAGCAAGAAACAAGCGACAGTTAGAATTTCTCCTAAAAAATTTGTTTCCTTTGAACTAGGAAATATTTACTATGCTGTTCCTATTGAACGAGTGGAGCGGATTGTTAAAAACTTTAATGCCTACGGTCTTTTACCTAACGGTAATAGTTTACTGCGGCATCAAGAAGAACTGATTACCATAATTAATTTATCCACAATATTTCCCAGCAGTCCGAGCATTGGTGAGTGCAAATACCTGATTATTTGTACCTTAAATAAAAGCGATCGGTTAGGGATTCCCCTTCCTGATATGCCAAAAATTTTGGAAATTACCGAAGAAATCTTCTGCGAAATTCCCGAATTGTACCGCCAAGATCAACTCCCTAACGCCGTAGAAAAGTTAATTCGATCGCCAGACGGTACAGAAGTTTTTTATCTAAATTTAGAGCTATTTAACCAGAGGATATCATCAGAGTTTTCTGAGTGAATATATCGCCATTTTTTTACTCTGTGTTCGCAATCCCTGACGGCTAGCTATATTAACCGCCATGCCATTAAAGCTGCTGTTTTACCTTTAGCCACTATCGGTTCACAAGGTTCCACCGTTAGATGTTGTGACATCCCTTGATAAACAGCATCAGAAATAGTAATTGCACCACCAGGCGTGGCACTTTCTAAGCGTTTAGCTGTATTGACAACATCACCAATCACCGTATAAGTCCGAACATCTGCACCGCCAAATAGCCCTTCAATAACGCTTCCGCAATGCACCCCGCATCCCGCACCAATTCCATATAATTCAAGCATTTCTGAAGCAGCTTTACTCATAGATTTAGCCGCAGCAATTCCCTGCTGTGGCGTAGCATAAATCGCCATAATTTCATCGGCTGTAAAAGTTATTCTTAAAGGCTGAAACTTGGCGGCGGCTGGTTCAACACAACGGTAATATTCATTGAGAACCGCTGCAACTGTCTCAGGGGAAGTTTTTTCGCACCAACTTGTAAAACCGCGAATATCCATAAATAAAATCGTGCGATCGCACTTTTGAAAAGCCAAACCTGCTGGATTGTTAAGCGCTGTGTCTACTACATGACTTCCCATTCCCCATTCTGCCATATTTCCTAGTAGTTGAGCTGTTTTTTCTAGCTGCTTTCTTTGTTTTGAAATCTGTAGTGACTGCAACCCCAAAAGCAAACCGATAAACACCATACTCCAAGTAAGAAACCAGTGCGTTGCCGTCCGCGAAAATGTCACTATCAATTCTAAATTAGCAATTAAATATTGAGACTTAATCCCAATCACAACATAAAAAGCTACCACCATCAGAGCCCTTACCAAACTTTCCAGTGGAATCAGCCAATCATCAATACCCTTAGCCCAATGGAATCGCAATCCTTGCAAAGTAGCAATCATCAGAGAAAATAACCAAAAGACAATGTGACTAGGATATTGGAAAAAATCTAGCCCGTCTATCGGCACATCAATCAGCGTATAGATACCAACGCAGATCAGGTTTCCCCAAAAACGGTGGCATTTCGAGCTCGACAGATACCAAGCCTGAACCAGCATTGCTACTATCAGTAAATATTCAGTTGGGTCTGTGATAAATTTGAAGAAACCAGCTAATATCAAGTCTGATAAAGTCTTCAGAATTAAAAAGTGACCGCTGTTACTTAATACTTCACTGAAAAATGTACTGGTGCGACTGCCTTGTAGCCTACTGTCCCATAGTTTTTTTGACTTAAGACTTGATTTTGCCGTTTCAATACTTCTATTTTTCATCTTAATTAAAGGTTAGCTGCCAAATAATTATTGTATACCAGTCCCCCAAAAAAGATGCAACCCTAGAGAGAATTAAAACCATGATATTCATCAGTCATCCCCGAAAAACAAATCTATTAGACATCTCCCATAATTATTGTGGAACAGGCATCCTGCCTGTTCTTCAGAGGCTTTTTGGGAGATGTCTATTAGCTATCTTCCTCTGTTGTTTGCGGGCGACGTTTCCGAAAAATACCAGTCATATTGATTCCTGTTACCAGCAGCAAAATCGCACCAATACCCACAAAAAGCACATAGATTGGCATCAAAAAATCTCCCAAATATTCTCCTTGGTGGATATTCAGAAAAACTTTTCCTACCTCTTTCGGCATCTTAAACCAACTTCTGCCAACTCGGTAGATTACACCTGTAACCGTACTGACTGCTAAAGGCAAGACAATAATCGGTGTAGCAATACGGTGAACCTTACGAAAATCAAGTTTAGCACCTGGTCTTTCAGGGCGTGCGCCACCAAAAAATCTGGTCATCGTCAAACCAGTGACTATCAGCCCAGTCACTCCCAAAGCCAGCAAAAGCACATAAAATGGTCTGAGTTCCTTTCCGAGATAGCTTCCTTGGTGAATATCCATAAAAATCTCAGCAGCATCACCTTCTATGCCAAACCAATCTTCTCCCAGCCGATAGGCAACACCAGTTAATGCACTCAATAGTAAAGGGATGAAAATAATCGGTGCAACTTGGCGGTGAAGTTTGCGAAAATTAATCCTAGCCATCTATTTATTCTCCTATTTTTTAGAGGTTTTGTTGTTGACAAATCAGATTGTCTTGGACGCACGGGTAGGCAGAAACCGGTTTCTTTTGCGAAAATATTTCGTTGTCACCCGCAGATGCGGTAAAAAACCCGGTTTCTTTGGTCAAAATGGGTAATTCATGTTGCAAATAATTTCATTTTGATAGAAAGTGCCGTCACTTGCGTATCCATAATTGCTAACACTCCCTGAAGTACCGTTTTGATAACCATAATTACTGTGACAAAACAAAGTAAAGAACTCGGAAAGACCTAAAATGTATTTCATCCGCCTCCAAAACCTCCTAAATAGTCCTGGACGCACGACATCTATATCTCATCTCGTGTGAATGTAGGGGCAATCCCCCCGTGGTTGCCCTTATTCCTTGGTCTCTTGCGTAAGTCCTGCTCAACCTAAACATCAGCCCATTTTCGCAGCAAATTAGCAATGCTTTTGGATAGCAAGTCAAACTCCGGTGTCTTTCCAGACTTCTAAAAAAGGGTATCGCGAACCGTATCCAAATCAAAGAGAATTTCTCGAGTATGAGCATCCCGAACTAAACTCTGCACCCAAGTCACCGCCGCTAGTCTTTCACCTTCAGTGACAGGTTCCACACGATGTAAAGTTGTAGTAGGATAAACAACCATTCAACCAGCATCAAGTTTGAAAGCTTGTTCTCCTTGGGTACTTGCAATCACTAATTCCCGCCCGTATAAGTTGCAGGGTCGCTGAAAAATAGAGTGAGAGACAAATCCGATCGCATTAGTTCTTCATCTCCCATAATCGCATTATCAATATCAGGGTAAGAGCATCTCAATCAAGCTTGACAAAAGGAGTTGAGAACAGTCATCATATAATCATTATTCATAGAAGCC